>JAUWBH010000189.1 GCA_030605085.1 Promethearchaeota archaeon
AGGAAACCTAACATCATTGCAAAAACTATATTTGCATAAGAATCAGTTCACGACGCGTATACGTCTTAATCCAGACCAACCATATGTAGAAACAAATGATGGCGTTGTTTTAACAATGTCATACGATAAATCTACTGATTCTTTTAAAGGGACCGTCTATAATCCAACATTTCAGACTTTGGATGATGTACGGGTTGAGGTGCATTTGTATAAGGATTCTGATTCATATGAACTTGGACCAACTCAAGCTGAAGATCTAGCCGCTTGGGAAAGTAGAGCTGTTGAATTGTCAGCAGAAGGACGGAGTTTTGATACATGGGTGGCTCATCCAGAAACATCCTCCTCTGAATCAGAAGAAGGAGAACATGAGGAGGGACATGAGGAGGGAGAAGAACACGATTGAATGATAATTACATTAATAATTGATAAAGATTAATTTTTTTTCTTTTCTTATTTTATATTAAGTTGAAGATTATTATGATTTTAAGCAATTGGCTTTAAGCCGATGTTATTTACGATAGTTACAATGTTGTGAAGCCCCAAATCAATCGCGATAACATTGTTTTTATTCAACAGTAAGGAACGAGGCTCTCTCTCGTACACGATCTCAACGCTGTATCGAATTCCCATCGGAACGATTCTTATTTGGTTGAACGGTCCTTGATAATTAACTTTTATTGGTTCAACGCTAATATAGAATATTAATAAATCTAATATGTCTTTATATTTTTAAGGAAAATAATTTTAATCAACAAGAGAATTCTTATAAATTAAATATGAGAACTGACTTGGATAAGAAATTTAGGAAAATTTCTAGAGATTTTAAAGGTAAAGTTGAGTTAACAAATAAAACACCAATAGAATATTTAGAGAAAATGTTCGTAGAAATGTATGATTTTAATTTGCAGTATTACATAGATACTGAAAGAAAACTTCACCCTAAAAAATCTAGAAAAGAGATTCTTATAGAAATGTATAAATTAAAAGAGAGATTAAAAGGAAGAAAATACAAATGAAGGACGTTCTACCCAATGCTTTAAAGCAAATAATAAAATTCCTAGAAGATTGTGAGCAAGAATTAGGAATACAATATTATTTAGTGGGAGGAATACTAGTAAATATCTACGCAACAATTAGAGCTACTCAAGATATAGATTTTGTTGTTGACATCCAATCTAAGAACATAAGTATTGAAGACTTTGTTGCTCTCTTAGAAAAGAATGATTTTCAACCATTTCAAGATTGGAGATCTTCAATATTATTAGCTAGGGATACTAAATTATTACAGTATTTTGATAAAGAGGAAATTGTAAAATTTGATAATTATATTATAGACAAATTTGACAGAAGCAAGTATAAGCGAATTGGTCCTATAGCACTTAAGAGAAGAGTAAGAGAAAAATTATTTGGTGTTGAATGTTGGGTTGCATCCAAAGAAGATTTTATTTTAAGTAAATTAGTGTTTGGAGGATGGCAAGATTATACGGACTCGCTTGGCTGCTGGATGCGATTTAAAGAAATTTTGGATGTAAATTATTTAGACAAAACCAGTAAGGAATTAGGAATATTAAGAGAATTGAGTTTATTGAAATCCGGAATAGAAGATCCTGACGAATATTTTGAAGAAATAAATGATTATTAAAATAGGGTGGTACAAATTCGAGACCCGAAAAGAATTCCAAAAGTATTAGAAAAGATTGAGAGATTATGGTCAAAATTCCCTGATCTTCGATTAGGACAACTCATACTTAATGTGTTCAGCCTTCACAATGGCATATATGTAGCAGTTTACAACATGGAAGATGAAGAATTCGTGAATAGAATAGAAGAGTTCTACGTAGGACGATTTGATTAAAACATTTGACTCGTATTTAAAATTTTATTTTAAAAAGTATTCCTTGGAATTTCTATAAAAAAAATGAAGATGATATGAATAAAAAAAATAAAATAATAATGTTGAGTGCTTTTTTAATCATAATAGTTTTATTTGGAATAGCACTTATCGTATTCTATAATACAAATGATGAGGAGGAGTCAGGTATACGTCTTAATCCAGACCAATCATATGTAGGAACAAATGATGGCGTTGTTTTAACAATGTCATACGATAAATCTACTGATTCTTTTAAAGGGACCGTCTATAATCCAACATTTCAGACTTTGGATGGTGTGCGGGTTGAGGTGCATTTGTATAAGGATTCTGATTCATATGAACTTGGACCAACACAAGCTAAAGATCTAGCCGCTTGGGAAAGTAGAGCTGTTGAATTGTCAGCAGAAGGATGGAGTTTTGATACATGGGTGGCTCATCCAGAAACATCCTCCTCTGAATCAGAAGAAGGAGAACATGAGGAGGGACATGAGGAGGGAGGAGAACACGATTGAATGATAATTACATTAATAATTGATAAAGATTAATTTTTTTTCTTTTCTTATTTTATATTAAGTTGATGATTATTATGATTTTGGATTCGGATATAGAATCGGCGGGTATGGTAGCGGAATCATTTTTATACTTAATTGTAGCGATAATTACATTATTACTTCTTTTTTTTTTCTAATGATATAATTAATTACAATTCTAATTCTAAATTAAATACATTAAAAAAGATTCATGAAAAGAATGACATACGCTGGAACTTCAAAAAAGATTTGAAAAAAGACCTTATTAATAAAAAATTAATTAGAAAAAATTTAAATGAATTTTTTAAATTTCCAATTAAAAGTAAAAAAAGACAAAGAACATTATTTTAAGATTATAATACTTTAAATCAAAAATCTTTAGAAAATGTAAAAATATGTTATCTAATACGAAAATCCTTTAAGTTTCTGTACTGTTGTAAAAATATTTTTCCCACCTTTTCTAAGAAAGTCCATTGCGTCTTCGATCCCTTCAACTGTTAAATTATACATGGGAATTACACTGGAAATAATCTTTCTCGTCCACGGCTGCCATTCCTCTCTTATAAGTTCAGGGTTTAACCAAACGATACCGTTTTTAAAATGTTCTGCGATCTCTCTTATATAATAAATTCCAGGCATCTCGTTCCTATGATAATAGTATATTGACCCGTATTTTTCTGTGAGCTCCCAACTTGCCTACACCGCTTAAGGGGGATTCCCTTAAACTATAGCGGCATCGCCCACAAGAACTACTTTATATTTGTTATTGAACTTTTTCAAGAATTCCTCAAATGGGATTGCTTCATCTGGATTGCGTTGGGCGTTAAAGAACAGTTTCTCGTAAACGCAATTATGGAAGTAATAAAATTTAAAATCTTTCCAATGCGACATGTTGTTAGCAGCGGAAAATAGGATGTTCACAAGATGAGCGTATGGCGTCATCGAACCCCCGACATCCATCAAGAGTATCAATTTCACGTCGTTTTTCCGTCGTTTATCGAATATTATTTCAATATCACCAGCATTTCTGGCCGTTTCGTCAATAGTTTTATCAAGGTCCAGCTCGTCTCGTTTACCGATCTCTTCTAATTTTCGCAAGCGTTTTAAAGCAACTTTAATTTGTCTCGTGTCTAAAACAATGTCTTTTCTATAATCTTTGAAAATTCTTTTCTGGGCAATTTGAACCGCCATGCGCATCCCCGCACTTCCTCCAACTTGCATGCCCATGGGATTTTCTCCAGCATTTCCGAATTGCGACTGACCTTGAGTACCGATCCAGTGATCTCCGAAATTATGTTCACCGTCTTGTCTTTGCAATAGCTCTTCGAAGCGCTTTTGTAAATCTTCGAGGTTAAGAAACTGGCTCATCATTTCTTGAAAGGCTACATTTCCTTCTAATTTATCGAGGTTTTTTTGTAACCATTCCCATATTTCGTCCTTTATCTCACCTGGAGCGTTTATTAACATCATTTCCCCTGATTTTACTTTTTCCAATAACTCTTCAAGAAACTGTTGTAAATCTTCGACATTTATGTATTGTCTATATTCGCTTAACAATATTTGTAGCCCTGTAATTAACTCTTGAAAAGTAATATCTTTTTGTAGCCAATCCCATATCTCTTGTTTTACTTCTTCTGGAAATTTAAGCGACGCTTCCTTAAAGAAATTCGCAAAAGATATGTCAAAAATGTCAAAATGATGCTCGTTCTTGCAAAGGATACTTCGGGAGATGTAATAGAACTCTACCATGTTGTGAATAAGTCCTTTGTCCAAGGCTTGGAGTAGAGTCATATATTCGGTAATACTAACAGGCAATCGTTCCTTAAGATAATAAAAAAACTCTACAAACATACTAATCCTAAAATTGTAATATCTTTTAACATTTTAATTTTTAATTGTTTTTTTTAATAAAGTGCCAATGGCACTCCTTTAAGCATCTCAACAGTCGTAAATATATTTTTTCCTTTTGTTTTTAAGTAGTCCATAGCCTTTTCAATACCCTCAATCGTTAACGGGAAAGTTGGGATAACTTTTGAAATAACTAATTGCGTCCATGTCAACCAATTATATAGGTCGTTTACAGGACTCAACCAAATCACTCCGTTCTTAAAATGACGGGCAATTCTTTTTATATAATAAATTCCGGGTTTTTTATTGGTTACACCATCGTAAATAGCTCCGTAAGGCCTTTTTAATTCGCTGCGGTACATACATTGGTCACCTACAACTACCACGCGATATGAACTATTGTATTTTCTTAAAAAATCGTTAAATTCAATTGCTTCCTCTTGATTTCGACTAGCTTTTTCGTATAAATAATTGTAAATGCAATTATGAAAATAATAATGCTTAAAATCTTTCCAGTGCGACATACTATATGCTGCAGAAAATAAGAGATTAACTCGATGAGTATAGGGGTCCATTGTACCGCCAACATCCATTATAAGCAGAAGTTTTACGTTGTTTTTTCTCTTTTTTTCGAAGATTAGTTCGATTTCACCAGAATTTCTGGCTGTATTATCAATCGTTTTTTTAAGATTTAACTCGTTTTTCTTACCAATCTCGTCTAATTTTCGAAGCCGCTTTAGAGCTACTTTAATTTGTCTAGTGTCGAGGACGATATCCTTTCTGTAATCTTTGAATATCCTTTTTTGAGCAATTCTTATCGCCTTACGCATGCCGAAAGCGTCGCCAAACTTTATACCCGCAGAATTTAAACCAGAATGACCGAATTGCGACCACCCTTGAGTTCCAATCCATTTATTCCCGAAATTGTGCTCGCTATCTTGTTCTTTCAATAATTGTGCTAATTGTCTTTCTAACGATTCCAAATCAACATCTTCAAACAATTCTTTAATTTCTGGTAAAAAATGTAATAAACTTATATCTTTTTGCAGCCACTTCCAGATTTCCTGTTTTATATCCACTGGAAATTTAATTGAAACCTCCTCGAAAAAATTTGCGAAACACCAATCGAATATGTCAATGTGATGCTCGTTCTTACATAAAATACTTCGTGATATGTAGTAGAACTCTACCATGTTGTGTATAAGTCCTTTATTTAAAGCTTGCAATAAGGTTAAGTACTCTGTAATAGATACAGGTAATCGCTTCTTTAAAAAATAAAAAAAATTTATGAACATTTAAATTCCTAAAATTAATGTCTTAACATTTTAAGTAGGGAATTTTACTTTTTCTAATACTGTTTCTAAATCCTTTTCTTTCTTAATTAAAACTCCTAAAAATGGGATTTTATGCTTTAGCTCCTCCAAAGTTAAGCCGCTTTTTAATAATACACCGATCCAATCGAGCAGTTCTGAAGTTGATGGCATTTTTCTGAGTTTAGTAATAGCTCTAAGGGCGTAAAAATGCTTAAGGCATTGATCAAGAAGATTCTGCTTCAAATCTGGATAGTGTAAATTACATATTTCCGCCATAAACTCTTTAGAAGGGAATTCAATCCAGTGAAACACGCACCTTCGTAAAAATGCGTCAGGAAGTTCTTTTTCGTTATTAGAAGTGATGATTACTATAGGTCTTATTTTTGTTTTTATGAACTCTTTAGTCTCCTTAATGTAAAATTCCATAAAATCTAATTCTTGAAGCAAGTCATTGGGGAATTCGATGTCTGCTTTATCGACTTCGTCGACCAAGAGCACTACTTGTTCATCGGATTCGAATGCCTCGCCTAAAGGTCCATACATAATGTAATCCTTTATATTGTTCACATCCCGATCTTCGCTCCCAAATCGGCTATCGTTTAATCTCTGGACCGTATCGTACATATAGCAACCATCTATGGCCTCTGTGGTGCTTTTTATGTTCCATACGATTAATCTTTTTCCAAGCGTTTCGGCAATTGCGTGCGCTAGAAGCGTTTTTCCCGCTCTGGTAAATTTTAATAATTTAAAATTTATTTCCAGGTTCTCCTTTCACCAATAATGGTCTTTCTAGCGCAATTGCTATATTTACGATATTTCGTAGCTGAGGATCAGCTATATATCGTATTCTCTCCGTGTTCACATTGCCTTTAAACTGATTAAAGCTTGCATTACTCATAATTAAATAGAATTATCAACAAATTATATATTTTTTGACAATTTTAGTTCAAAAAAATCATTATAACGAATGAAAATAAGATTAATATTTAAAAATTTCAACCTACGAAAAGTGAAATATAGTTGAAATTCAAAACAATTAGAAATTAAAGCGTTAATAAGAACCTTATAGATAATAAGGCGTGTTAAAAAGAAATGTAATTAAAATATAAAAAAAATCTAATATTAAATAAATAAATCAAAATGTAATCTAAAAAAAGAATGAATATGCAACTGATAATAAAAATTATCAGTTAAAAAATTATTCATTGCACATTTTACTCGTATAATTTTTTATAAACCAAATCAAAACCAGTATGAATTTTTCTAGAATATTTGTTAAGAAAGTTAATTATAGGTTTTAATTCGTTAGAAACATCTTGATATACACTTGACATCATAGCTTCTCCAAATGTTTTTTTATTGTGCGTGTCAAATGGCAATTTAAATCCTAATAATTGAGTTCTATTTTTTGCCCAAACGGCATTTTTACCAAAAATTTTACTAAGGTTATTATGTGTGATAGTGGAAGGAATTTTAATGGGAAGTTTTATTATATTTCCATATGTTTTATGGTTGACTATTTTGGTGAGTAATACATCATTTAAAATTGAATTTTTAGAGATGGCAGAATTCATATTAAGCCTTAAAAGATCGCTTATTCTGGTTGATGCTTTAATAAGAGATTTAATATAATTGTGATTATACTTACTTTTTAAGATTAAATTCATTTTGATATCTCTTGGTACGTCATATTCCTCGGTGTTCAATAAAGCCATTATTCTAATTCGATTAATAGATTCAAATTCGAACTTATCAAAACCATGCTTTTCGCTTTCACTTCTAAGTGTGTCTTTCAAATTGTTTGACACCTGCTCAATTATTGTATCTCTTGGCGTTATTTTTTGTGGTCTATATGTAAATACTTTTTTTAGAATATGTAGGTCGTACTGCAAAATATTTTCCAAATTATTGATATCTTCGATTATTGCGTCAATTCTCTTTTTCGGTACTTTTTTCAAATTAAACTTTCTTGAAGGATGGTCCTTCCTAGGATGTCTACCATCTTGAAAAAATGATCTTTCTCCAGGATAAACGGTTTCGTGTATACCATATAATATATTTATCGCTTCATGATTAAATATTTTCAATTCAAAAGGTTGTTTAGGCTTAGTACTGCGATAACCACGTATATAGTTTACGGTTGAGTCATAAAATTTTTCTAATTGTAGTTTTAAATCATCTCGTTTCCTCGAATTACTAAATTTTTTCTCGATATAATCAAGAAACTCGTCTACAATTTCAGGAGCGTTAAAAGATCTAATGAATTCTTCAGCTGAGGAAAAGTTTTTCTCCACAGAATAATCTGCTAAATAATTCATTAAAAAATCTAAGTTTAAATGCCTAAACTTACTTTTATTATATTCAATACTTTCAAATACTTTTTTAAGCGTTGTTAATCCATTTTGTAATTGTAATTGACGAGTCACCTTTTTATATTGCTTATTAAACAATTTCCCTGCTTTGACAATATTACCTAACTTTTTCTTATCTAATCTTTCGATATCTTGAATTATAAATTTACCAAAATAATCTTCGTAGATGTGAGCGTAAGTTTCTACAAGAGCATCCATCAGTAAATCACGAGATTTATGTTTTTTTTCTATATTTGATTCTTTAATTAATGGTTCTGAATGTGTAACTGTTTTTATCATTCCTTTAACGTGTGCATATCCGTCTAATTTTAAAAACTCATTTTCTAATTTGTCAAGAGTTTTTAGTATTTTTTCCAGTTCAGTATATTTAACTATTCCTTTGATTCCACTTTCAAAATCTTTCAATTTTTGATCGTCCTTGATTAATTCTCTTGCATCAGTTATTTTATTAAGTAATTGATTTAATTTTTCTGTTTCCTTATCGTCAACTAAATTTGTAATACTATTCAATAATCCAATGATGTTTTCTTTATCAAGGCTAAGTTTGTTTGCGATTATTGTCTTAGAATCTCTAATTAATTTATTAAATTCTCTTCTTCCAAAAAATTGTTCAGAAGATTTTTCTATTTTTTCAAGTTCTTGCACAATTTTATATATCTCAGTTTTACTAGAATAAGTTTTAACGAGGTCCTCTCTCTTTTTTGTATGTGGCTCGGTATTTCTTAATATCGTTTCTTTAATGAAATATTTAAGATTCTTTGTCTTCTCATCGTATTTTCCTTCTGTATTAATAAAATGTTCCCAATAACCTAGAAAATCTTCAATTGAGGTTTTTTGGGGGTTTACACCTAAATTTTCAATTAAATCATCAATTTTATTTATCCAAGATTCGAACAATTCGCTTGAATTTTGAAGCTCTTGTGCAACTTTATCGCGCGTTAAGCCAAAACTATCAAGAATTTGAACGAATGATTCTTTATTTTCTTCTGAAAGCTTTAAATTATCAATAGCTTTATAAATATCTTTGTTTAATCCTGTTTCATTGATCAATTCCGAGCAAAACTTAAGGCTATAGGAATCAAGTGCAACAATGGGATTTTTTTTATTAATAAGAAAGGGATTTTTTATGTAATTATCGTATAGATAGTTTTGAAGAAAGCTTTTTAAGAGACTAATAGAATAATGTTTGGTCAATGTATTAGGTTCAACTTTCCTAATTGTTTTTTCAAGTATAGCTGCGAAACTAAAATCTTGGACTTTATTAAAAATAGATTTGATATAACTTATCGTTTCGCTAATAATGAATTTCTTAATATCATCGTCATATACTATAACGTGTTTAAATTTCCTATATGAGTTAAAAATTTCATCGTAAAGAGAGTTAATTACTTTTGTAACAATATTTTTTCTTAGAGTCCTAATAGTATTTTTTACTTCACCTTTAAAATCTTGAGATACTTTATCTTCAGTAGTAATCCCTTTATCATATGGAACCTCTTCTTGATTAATTTCGCTATAAATATTGTATAACTTTTCAATCTCTTTGGTTCCTTTATATTGTGCAATATCATCTATTAATGACAACAATGTTTCTAAAACATTTTTTAGATATGAAACAATTTGGTTAGCTTTAATTATATTCTTTTTTAGTAAATAATCTTTAATTTCTAATTCGTTGAAATCTAATCTATTTTGTATTTCTTTAAGTGAATTTAATTCATTTTTGTCTGAGTATTCTTCTTGAATTTTAACAATAAAATCGTCTAGTTCATTAGGTTTAGGCAAAATTTTCTGTAATTTTACTATTTTCTGTGTTCCTTCATCAGATAAAGAATCTTTTAGTTGTATTTGCAGATCGTTCAATGAAGTGTACCATTCTTCCAACGATAACATGAGCGCTCTTTTTTTCTCAAAGTAGCTTTCCTGCTTATCCAAGTAACTATTATATAGTTCTCTTAATTGAGAAAATGTATTTTTTCTTCCATAAATCTTATTTTCTCGAAAAAAATCAAGTTTCTTTTCTGCTTCTAAGAATTCATTTATTTCGTTGTTAATTATTTTTCTAACTTCCTTTACTCTTTTAACATACTCTTCTTGCATACAACTATAAGTCAAGGGAATTTTTGATAAAAATTCACCAATAATTTTTGAGTCCTTTTTGAGTATTCGACTAAGTTTTTGATTAATCAAGCGATTTAATTTATCACTTTTTTTCTCTATTAATCTACCCTTTTTAGAGAAATTGAAATTGTTTAGAACTTTACTTATGATATCGATATTGATTAAAGGGTCGATTGTTCGTACTTTTGATAATTCTCCAAGCATAAATCTATAGACGATCTCATCGTTAATATTACGTAAAAATCTTAACAAGTTGTTATATTCTTGATTATCCATTTCAGGTCCTGAGACTTGTAGCATTGAGGTAATTACTGGAATGGCGTTCTGATTTTGCTTACATGTACTGATTTCATTACCCCATGTAGTATATAAAGTTAGACGCTTTGATCCCCCTTTTAAATCTTCCCAATTGTATTTACTTACCTCATCCGATTTAACCATCTCCTTACTTAATTGTTGACTTGCGGTAATAAAACCCGCAGTAATATCTAAATCGGTTAAACTGCTTCCTCTACTACCGCACTTCCCAATAGCAGTTCCACTCTCCGAGTTTACATTAAGATACAATATGTTTCTGATGTCAGATTCTTGTATCATTGATTAATCTCCATCTAAAGACTTTTAATATAAATTATTTTGTTCAGTTAATCAAACCAATTAATTTTTTTTCCGTTTTTGAAGCAAATCTGCTTATAACAAATTATTTTAATTAAATAATTTTAAAATTAAAAAATTTTTGAAGTAATTAATTAATTCTTTACAAAAACAAAAAAATTAACATATTTAAAAAAATCCTAATAGTTTCTTATATCAAATATGATTTTTTTAAAATCTTGTTGAATGTGTGTGGCTAAATATAAACTCTCAGTTAAATCATTAGTCTAATAACAAATCTAAAAAAAAATCAAAAAAAAAATTGAAAATTTTTATAATTGCTTTTAATCTCTTTGTCCTAATATACTTACGCTACAAATGCTAAACGCTCCCCCAAGGTTATGACCTAAGTCAATCTTAGCGTCTGGTACTTGCCTCCCCTCTGCACGACCTTGAATTTGTTTAATAACTTCTGTTAACATCCTACATCCTGTCGAACCAATTGGATGTCCGAACGATTTAAGGCCTCCAGAAGGATTAACAGCGGTCTCTCCATCCCAATTAAATGTACCGTTCTTTAATTCTTC
>JAUWBH010000171.1 GCA_030605085.1 Promethearchaeota archaeon
ATATTTAGATATGGTTATAGTAAAAAGGGAAGGAATTCTTCTTGAAGCAACTGAGAACGAATTTGAAAACCAGGCGGTTTTAAACCCTACAGTGGTTCAACAAGGAGATACTTTACATTTATTTTATCGTGCTGTAAAAGAAGGGAATTATTCAAGCATTGGCTATTGTAGATTGGAAGGACCCTTGAATATAGTGGAAAGAAAAAAAAGCCCGATTTTGTTCCCAGAATATGATTACGAAAAACATGGTACAGAAGACCCTAGAATAGTTTTTCTTGATGGAATTTATTATCTTTTTTATACTGCCTACGATGGTAAAAATGCATTAGTAGCGTATGCAACTAGCAAAGACCTGAAAATATGGGAAAAACACGGGCTTATTTCCCCTAAAATAACTTATGACGAGGTAAAGAATTTTTTTCATTCTTCGAATTTAAAGGAGAAGTATTTTTTCTTTGTATCCTACTATAAGGATGTAATTGGCCCAGATGTGCTTTTATGGGAAAAGGATTGCTTTATATTTCCAAAAAAATTTAACAATAAATTCGCATTAATTCACAGAATTTTACCGGATATTCAGATTATTTACTTTGAGGATTTCAATCAATTAAGCACCGATTTCTGGAAAAAATATCTAAAAAAATTAGGCGATTATGTGATTCTTGAGCCAAAATATGGTTATGAATCAAGAAATATTGGGGCTGGTGCACCATTAATAGAGACTCAAATAGGATGGCTCATGATATACCATTCTGTAGAGGATTCCAATAAAGGGAAGGTATATCATGCAAGTGTAGCTCTCCTTGATAAAAACGACCCACAGAAAGTAATTGGGCGCCTTAAAGAACCACTTTTCTCACCGAATGAAGATTTTGAAAAAGTCGGAGATGTAGGGAATGTGATTTTTCCTACTGGAACAGCTATTTTCGGTGAAAGGCTCTATATATATTATGGGGCTGCTGATAAGAGAATAGCAGTTGTTTCGGTAAATTTAAATACACTTTTGAAAGAACTCTTAGCAACTAAATCAGAATTAGAAGTTAAAATTGGTTTCTTAGCGGGGGAGATTTTTAAAGCCGCATTTAAGGAAGAAGTAACCCTAAAACAACTTAAGCAATCATTAAATCAGGACGAAAACATGTTGATGATGGCAATCGGGTGGTTAGCAAGAGAAAATAAAGTAGTATTTAGACATGATCATAATGATATTAAAATATGGACAAAAAATGAAAATTAATAAAGAATAAATCTATTATTCATTATGTGGAACCAATATGGATTCTTTATTTAGGGACATTTCCCCCAAGAGAATGTGGAATTGCTACCTTTACAAAGGATTTAACAATAGCAATGGATAATAAATTCTCACCCTCCATAAAATCAAAAATCGTTGCCATAAACGACAGAGGAACTAACTTTTATAATTACCCTGAGGATGTTATATTTGAAATAAATGATAACGATATTTCATCATATATAGATGTAGCAAAAAAGATCAACGCGATTGATGCAATAAAGTTGATAAATATTCAGCATGAATTTGGGATATTTGGTGGAAAGTATGGAGAATATTTGATAGCCTTTCTTGAGAACGTTAAAAAGCCTATTGTCATTGCATTACACTCGATAATTCCGAATCCCAATGATAAATTAAAGAAGATAGTTCGTACGCTTGCTGAGAAATCGTCATGTTTAGTAGTCATGGCTAAAATAGGAATCGAGATTCTCAGAAAAGATTATGAAATTGGGGCAGATATTATTTTCATACCTCATGGAGCCCCAACAGTTCAATTTATTCCTAGTATTAAAAAAAAAAAGGCATTAGGTTTTAGCGATAAAATTCTCCTCGCCTCTTTTGGCATGATGAATTCAGGAAAAGGTTATGAATATGTGCTTGACGCGCTCCATGAAGTGGTTAAAAAATTCCCTAATATTTTATATTTGATCACAGGGGCAACTCATCCTATTGTACTAAGAAATGAAGGAGAACGCTATCGAAATTTTCTAAAGGAAAAGGTTAAAGAATTAAACCTTCAAAAAAATGTGAAATTTAATAATAATTATGTAAAGATAGAAGAGATCATACAATTATTACAGGCAACCGATATTTATATCTCGTCAAATTTGAATCCTGATCAAATTGTTAGTGGTATTTTAGCATATGCAATGGCTTGTGGAAAAGCTGTTATATCCACGCCATTCCTTCATGCAAAAGATGCTATTAATCCTGAAAGGGGGCTTCTTGTTAGATTGAAAGATTCAAAGTCATATAAAGAAGCCATAATTAGAATTCTCTCGAACCCTAACTTGAAAGAAAGTATAGAAAAAAATATGTACTCCTATACGAGGAATACAACATGGCCAAATATAGCTTTAGCTTATTTTAATCTATTTTCTAAATTCATAGTCGAATTTGATGATTTTGAGATGCCCTTTCCCAAGATCAAGTTGAGTTATATCAATAAACTAACAGATGATTTCGGGATGCTACAGTTCGCAAATTATACAACACCCGATAAATTGTCCGGTTATACTCTTGATGATAATGCAAGAACTTTGTTAGTTTATACAATTCATTTCAATATCTTTAATGATAGTTCTAAATTGAAGCAAATTAAAAAACATCTGGATTTTATAAAGTTTATACAACAAAATGATAATAAAATGTATAATTTTGTAAATCACAATCGAAAAATAAATCTGAAGAGTTGGAGCGAAGATTCACATGGAAGGGCAATGTGGGCTCTTGGCTATTTAGTATCTTCAAAAACAATTTCTAATGATTTGAGAAAAGAGGCTCAAGTTATTTTTGAAAAAGGGTTAAAAGCTGTAAAAGATATTAAATCTCCTAGAGCCATTGCATTTATTATAATAGGTCTTTATTTTTACAATCAGGTAAAAAAATCGAATGATATTCAAATTAAAAAACTATCTAATTATTTAATCTCACTTTATTTCAGATGTTCTAACGAGGAATGGAACTGGTTTGAAAATTATTTTACCTATTCAAACAGTAAGCTTCCAGAAGCTCTTTTCTATAGCTACAAAATAACTAAAGAAGAAAAATATTTAAGAGTTGCAAAAGACTCTTTAAATTTCCTCATCGCTATTACTTTTAAGAATGATTTGTTTAGCCCTGTTGGCCAGAATGGATGGTATATTAAAGAAGGTCATAAAGCTTCTTTTGATCAACAGCCTGTAGATGTCGCTTCTATGGTACAAACATTAATTTTAGCATATGAGATAACTAAGGAGGAAAGATATATGAAACTTGCAATTATTGCATTCGAGTGGTTCCTTGGAAAGAATTCATTGAATCAAGTGATCTATGATGAATCTACTGGTGGCTGCTATGATTTCATAGGGGAATTTTCAATAAATCTGAACCAGGGTGCTGAATCATCAGTTTCATACCTTCTTGCAAGACATACTTTTGAAGAATTTGAAAGAAATAGGCAAGCAGATAAAATTTTAGAGAATCTAATAAGTTAAGATGAGATAAATGAAATCTCACCAGCCATAGTCGACGATGGTTAATTCAAGACATATGACACAAGGCGCAATATATTTAGTATTGTGAAGTTTGAGAAGAAAAAGAAGAAATAAAGAAGTATTTCCATTTGTTTCATTCATATGTTAATAATTGCGGTATTCTTTTTTCCATAGCTATTTCTTTTGTAATAATTTCATTTAAGAGAGCTTTCCGCTCCTTACCTGAAAGCACTTCTAATTTTCTAATTCCCAAAGGATCTACTTTTTCTCTTAAAAGTTTTATTTTTTTTACTGTAGGCGGTCGTGTTTCTTTTAAATCGTCTGGAATAATTAACTCAAACCCAGTTGAATTTATAACTGTTTCGAGATCGTTTTCTGGGTGAATTGTACCGATTTTCATTCTCTTAGTTTCATTGTCAAAAGTTAAATAAGCTAAATCGGTAATAACACACTGAGGTCCAGCACCACCACATATACTTTGCTTCCCGTCTGGAAATCCAACTCCTGAAATAAAATCAATTTTTGGAACAAAAGTTCGAGTGTCGTGTCTTGGAGTGTATAAAAAACTCCCACGCGAATAAAACATAGAAAAGTCAGCAATTCCCGCACATCCGGGAAACCTTAATTTTGGAGTACTCCAATCTCCAATACAAATATTATTAGTATTCCCATACACATCGATTTGTGCGGGTCTAAACCATTCAATCGTAGTAAGTTTATCTGAAGGAAGAGATTCTAAGGTACATTCTCCCGAATTCTGAAATCTATATGCCCTTGTGGTATTCATCTCCAAATATAATAAAGAAACTTGGCGCGGTTCGTACACAAAAGTATTTCCCATTATATAATGATATATCGCATCAGGAGCATGTGTTAATTTGGCTAATGTAAACGCAGTCCATACCATTGGAGTTGCAACTCCTACAATCATAACATCGTCGTTTCTTACTTCTCGAGCCATTAACACTGTAAGTATTTCGTCAACTGTATAATCGTTTGAATTTTCTGTCATTATAAATTTTATATACCTCTTAAATTAAAATATTAAAAAGGAATAAATACATGAATTAATCAAATTATAAAAAATAATACTTGTTTCACATTAAAAAAACGATGATTAAAAAAAGAATTTTGATTATAAATAATCATCAAGATTTATCCCATATTTCAAAAAATACTCTTTGTTTGTATTAAGAAAGTTCTCGTTAAAATTTACTAAAAATTCTTCAAATTGTTGGGGATTTCCTTTTAAGGCCAGAATGGGTAATATTGTTTTCATATCATATACATATAATCGATTTTCCTTAATTTGAGTAATATATTTGCGTACTGCGCGTTTTGGAAGCATTGCTTTACTAGCCATATCTTTCATGAGCGTATTATAAATTTCTTCTATCTTTTCCACACCATAGTCCTCTACAAGCTTTTTTCGGTATTTTATCTTACTTGCAAGAAAAATATTGGTTCTTATATATGAGGGTACTATTACCGAGACTCTTATACCTCGGCTATATAGTTGCCCATAAAGCGCTTCTGAAATTCCCACAACCGCAAATTTTGATGCAATATAAGGGAGAGGTTCTGATGTGCCAAAAATACCCGCCCCTGAAGCTATATTTACAATGTGCCCCGATTTTTTCTCGAGCATTCTTGGTAAAAATACTTTAATCGAATGAATAATACTCCACAGATTAATGTCGAGAACATCTTTCCAATCTGCTAACTCAAGTTCTTCTATTGGCCCTCCAATAGAAATTCCAGCATTATTTATTAAAAGATCAACGTTTCCTAATTTAGAATAGAACTCCTTAGCTATATTTACAAAATCTTCGTATTTAGAAGCATCGCACTTACCAGCAAAAACTTTAGCCCCCATTTCTTCTATTTCTTTTTTAACCGTTTCTAAATTTTCCATATCAATGTCCGAAATAAAAAGGTTCATTCCCTCTTTCGCTAAGGCGATTGCAAAAGCACGCCCTATTCCATTGGAGGCTCCAGTTAAAAAACAATTTTTATTCTTTAAATCTTTCATTTCTTATTCAATTTAAATTTTTTAATTTAATTACATATATGTATTCAATTTTTATTTTTCTGTGGATTTAAAATAATCTTAAATATCTATAATTTGGATTTAATGAAAATCAATAAAATATTTAACTAATAAAATGAGTGGCAAATTCAACTGTATAATCGTTTGAATATTCGTTCAATTGAACTCATAACATGTCCTACAATAAAATATTCAATATTGTCTGAGCCCCGCCTACTGCTTCAAGATATTGAGCATATGTTTTATTTAGTATAAATTTTTGTTTATATTCTTCAAAATCAGTTTTGAGATATCTTTGGATATGAATAGGGTCAAATGTGTAAATTGGAAAACATGAAGTTGGATGTGCTCCAAAAGGAATTTTAACAACCGCATCCGTAGTTTGCATCGGCAATTGTGCTTTTCCTGGAGATTGTATAATATCCTCCATCTCTACTAATTTTTCACATGTAATAATCGTTTTTTTGGCGGTTTTTGCCATGTCGTCATCCATCCATACAGCCCCAGCAATATTTCCGTTTCCAAATTCGTCAGCATGATTTACATGCAATATAGCGACATCTAAATCGATTTTAGGCATTGCCATTAATTGGGTGCCAGAACCCAACGGGTCCTCAAATTGTTTAATGTCTTTTCTGACCTTAGGGAAATCAGTTCCTATTATCCCTTTTAATGGCATAAATGGTACCTTTAAATAAGAACATTTGAGTCCTAAAGCAATGGACGCTTCACTTTCTTCAGAGACTCTGATTTTTCCTGATTCAACACCCTTTCTGTAATGAGGCGCCATACCAAACACTTCCATTCCTGTAAACGAGGCTCTCACTTCAGAAACGCAACCACCTGCAATAAGCATATCAACATCAATTCCCCCGACGAAGGTACATATTGTTAAGTTCTTTTTGGCTTGTCTTATTATTTCTCTACAAGCACTAATTGGTTTTCTCCAGAATGACAATCCCCCAATCCCGACAAGATCATCATTTTTGACGTAAGTAGAGATGGCTTCTTCTAACGACATTAGTTTTGAATCCATTTATACACTCTTACCCAACTAAATATTTTTAAAATAAGCTCAAAATCTAATAAATTATATTTTAATATTATTATTCCTTCTTTTTAGGATTTAGGATTTTCGATTTTATCTTGTCTTAAAAATAGCTTTATCGTGGAGTTAGGGTCAAATTTATTAGATTTTCTAACTTAATTTTATCTTAGAATTAAACAAAGATCTATGTATTGGTTGTGGAGTTTGCTCCATGAATTGTTCAGTCAATCGATTAATTCTCGAAAAAGTTGAAAATAAAATACCGGTACCCTCAATGCAAGATGCCTATCAAAGATATGGTAAAGAATGTTTTAAAAACAAACTAAATTAATTATTTTTATCAATCGTTTTTTTTAGGATTTGGAATTTTCAATTTTCTCTTCTTTTAATAAACGTTTTTTGATCCAATTAGGTAAAATAAATCCCCAATAAAAAAGAATAGCACTCAAAATTTCTAAAGTTCTGTATATTGGAAAAGTAAGGAAAATATGTGGTAAGGCAGCGTCTAATGCAGATCCTACAACAAAAGAAATGAGTGCTGCTAATATTAGTTTACCTTTTAATTGGAGTTCTGGATTTTCAGAACTGATCGCTTTACGAGCAAAAATAATTCCGGTGATTAGCGCCGTAGCATCAGCAAACAGATAATAGCTAATTACAAGAGGACCATATTGAACATCTGTATACCCCTTTAATTGGCCAATTAAACTGTGATCTGTATATAGAAAATAAAAAAAAACTATAAGATATAGAGTTCCATGTATAATATAAATAGAAACAATCAATTTCTGATTTTTCTTATATGTAAGGTCAGTAAATGCAATCAACCAACACACCAAAGCGACAGGTACAAAAACATTACCAATTATAAAATAAGCTTCAGGAGTCAAGCCTTTACCTGTTAAAAGAAACATAACGAACGAAATACCTGCGGCATACCAAGGACTCACAAGAAATATCCATGTAAGTCCCACAAAAAGGAACTCTCTTCGTTTATATTTAAAATAATTCAAAATTATAATTATCCCTACATATATAGATAATCCACAAAAAGCGATAAGGACTATTCCGTTAGCAATATCAAAAGTTTCAAGTGGCATTATGAAATTTTTCGTTTATATCGAGTATTTATTCAAATTTTTCGAAAATTATCTTAGGAAAAATTATATTTATAATAAAAATAAATAGATTTAATTTAAATTTGATTTAAAAAATAATTTTTTTATCTTCAAAATAACATGCAAGAGATTAACAAAACCATATGAGCCCTAATGTTTCAAATATCCTAATTTTTCCAAATTTCATGTAATCCTTCTTTTTAGGATTTGGATTTTAAACTTTCTCTTCTTTTAAAAAAAGTTTTTTCATCCAGTTAGGTAAAATATACCCCCGTAAAACGCAATAGCACTTAAAATCTCAAATCCTCTAACTATTGGTAAAGTTAGAAAGGTTAGTGGAACAGACATATCTAATCTTGCACCAATGACAAACTGTATAAACGCAGCAAGGAGTAGTTTCCCTTTTAATCGAAGTTCTGGATTATCTGAATTTATAGATTTTCGACAAATAAATATCCTGTGATAATCATAATTATTAAAAGTGTGATACCATAACTCACTACGAATATATTGTATTGAACGGCAGTATACCCTGTTAGATATCCAATTAAACTTGGATCTGTAAAAAGCAAATAGTAAAATACAATGTAGAATAGAACTCCAGAGAGAATGAAGATTAAGACAATAGTTTTTAGAAAAAAAAATCTAAAATATTATTATGGATAATAATTGATAAGAATTATTTTTTTTTAAAAATTAAATTTAAATATAGTTTTAATTAAGGATGTGTTTTATATTACTCGAAAAAGATTAAATGTTGGATTAGTGCAGTGTTACTACGGAAGAGGTAAAGGTAAGACAACAGCCGCGTTGGGTCAAGGATTCCGTGCGATCGGACATGGTTTCAAGGTTTATATGATCCAATTTATGAAAGGCAATACAAAGTATGGAGAAATTGAGGCTATTAAAGCGACTCCTAATTTTGAAGTAAAACAATTTGGAACAAAACAGTTGATTGAAGTGCCTGGAGAAATTGATTTTGAAGAGGGAAATAAAGCAATAGAATTTGCAGAAAAAATAATTAAAAGTGACGAATACGACATTGTAATATTGGATGAAGTTGGAGTTGCAATCGAAATGGGTATTGTAAATGTAGAAGATGTGTTAAAATTAATCGAATTAAAACCCGAGAAACTAGAATTAATTATTACAGGTGGACAGAAAATGCACCCTAAAATTAAGGAAAGAGCTGACCTTTTGACTGAAATGAGAATGATTAAGCACTACTATTCCTTACAGGGTATTAAAGCCCGATATGGAATAGAATATTAGTTTATTTATTATGTTCAATATTTAGAAAGAATATTAGAAAGAATATATTAAATAAAAGGATTAAAGAAAAAAGTAGTCATGCCTTCATTTTTTTTTTAACAAATTTTGCTATAAATTAAATATAAGAATTTTTTTGTTATTTATTAGTTTAAGAATATTTATCATTGATTTTTCTAATGCAGAAAGTTATGGAAGAATCGCTTGAACAAAAAGCTGCAGAAATAATAAATGGAAATGTTAAAAATATTGAATTAATCAGTTATTTTAAGAGATCAACAATTAAAACTCCCGTATTTTTAGGTGTTATTCAGAGAATTAAAAATTTCGCTGAGATAAGGCCATTATTAAATCGAGGCTTAATTAAAGATTTTAAGCCAGTAAAAAGCTACGAATTCCATCTTGATAAACTTGAAAACACCTTTTATTGCAAATATCAAGAACAAATAGACGAATTGAAATACATGATTTGGAGAAGAAAAATGAGGAAAACGGAGATTATTGACATCACGGAATCTATGGAACCAGAAAAAGAAAGTAAAAATTATGACCAGAAATTACAAGAGTGTCTTAATTATGCTAGAAAAGCGATTGACGAACTGGATGTAATGGAAGCAGAAAAAGAGGAATTTAATAATCAAGTTGGTGAATTACAAGAAAAAATGAAGGAAGATCCCCTATATAAATTTTTATTATTCGTGCTTAATGACAATGAATTCATTTTTAATAAAAGAACTGAAGATAACGAAAGTGTTATTCGTAAAAAGATATTAGGGTATTTAGAAAAACGCAAACAAGGGAATGGACGGAAGATGTTTAACGAACTCAAGAAGGATGGATTCTTTAAAGAGTATTCCCCTGCTAAAAATTATTATATTACTGATTTGGGTTTATGTGTTGATAGTAAATTAAAACAAATTAAATGGACTCAAGATGACGAAGATTACGAAAAATTTGAAGAGGAAATTGCTCAAGAAAAAGAATTTAATAAGTTAAGAAAACATTTTAATCTTTAATTTTAATTAATTAATACTCTTTATTTGTAAAAACAAGAAGCCTTTATGGAAAAAGTTAAAATACTTAAATCGTAAAGCAGAATGTTAACTTTCATAAAACTCAATTCCAGTTAAGTTTAATTATAAGCATTATAATGCCATTTGTATTTTTTTTTAAAATAAAAAAAAAAAAGATTAATTTATTATTGTAATACTAAAACGACGCCTTCACCATCAGTAACTAATTCATCATTTTGATTATAGACTTTAGTATCACACTTAATGAACTTTAACTTACCCTCTTTTTTAGTGTATTTTTCTTTAACAGTGGCAACAGCTGTTAAAGTATCATCAAAAAAGACTGGTTTAATAAATCTTACAGTTTGTTCTCCGTAGAGTATTCCTGGGCCAAATAATTTTACGCCCATAACAGCTGAAATTAAGCCAGCGCTAATAACTCCATGAGCAACTTGTTTTCTAAACATTTGAGTCTTAGCGAAGTCAGGGTTAACGTGAATAGGATTATAGTCACCGCTAATCTCAGCAAATTTCATTACATCTTCTTCGGTTATTTTTTTGGTGAATTTCGCGGAATCGCCAACCTTATAGTCATCCCATTTTACGGGTTCTAAATTAGACATAATTTAAATTAATGAAAAGATAGATAAAAAGATTAACCTTCTGATTGTTTAAAAATTGCCAATATTGAATTTTTGTAAAAACAAAAGAATAAGTAATAAAACTATTCAATTATTCATTTTATTAAATTTAATTCCATATAAAAAAAAAATTAAACAAAAAATGTGAAAGAATATGGGCAAACTAGCGAGAAAAATTGCGATAATAGGAGCCGGTATGAGTAAATTTGGGAGGCATTTTCCTCTCAAAAGAAATCCCGATTTGTGGGTTGATGCGTGGCTTGATGCAGTTAGTAGAGTAGATAATGGTATTGAACCTAAGGATGTAGATGCGTGTTATGTTGGAAACTACTCTTCCGATTTGTTTAACCATCAAGGTCATATAGGACCTCTTATGGCAAATTTAGTTGGATTAACGCCTAAACCAGCACCACGCATGGAAGGTGCATGTGCAAGTAGTGGGGTAGCTCTTCGGCAAGCTATAATGGCTATTGCTTCAGGAATACACGATGTAATTGCGGTTTGTGGCTGTGAAACTATGACAGAGGTATCTACGACTTTAGTGACCGACACACTGGCTACTGCATCTGATATTCAGTTTGAATATCCTGCGGGTGCAACATTTCCAGGATTATATGCTGCAATTGCTTCAACACACTTCTATAAGTACGGTACTGCTCCAGAAGATTTAATGAGAGTTGCTATTAAAAATCATGAAAATGGGAAAGAAAATCCGTACGCTCATATGCAACAATCAATTAAAGATATAATGAATAGCAAAATAAAAAAGTTGGAAAGTCAAGGAGCAGATATTCCTGAATGGAAAGATGAGTTCGATTTCCTTAAGAGTCGTTCAAATCCAATGATAGCTTCTCCTTTAAGATTGTTTGATTGTTCTTTAGTTACAGATGGCGCTGCATGCGTAATAGTAGCAGCTGAAGATGTTGCGAAAAAATTTACTGATACTCCTATTTGGATAACTGGTACTGGACAGGGAAGCGCTGCGCTTTCATTACATGATAGAGAAAATATAACTAGCTTTATTGCTACAAAAGAGGCAGCTAGACAAGCGTACGAAATGTCTGGATTAGGACCGAAAGATATTCAAATTTGTGAGGTACATGACTGCTTTACAAAGAGCATGGCTAAACCGTTATGTTCGTAAATTAGCAGAAATTGTAGCTCTTGAAGATTTAGGATTTTACGAGAAAGGCAAAGCTGTTGAGGCTATAAAAAATGGAGAAACGAAAAGAGATGGATGTTTACCAATTAATACTTCAGGGGGATTAAAATCAAAAGGGCATCCAGTTGGAGCTACAGGGGCAGCAATGGCTGTAGAAACCTTCAAACAGATGAGAGGCATCGCAGAAAGAAACAGACAAGTCAAATTCGATGTTGAGAGAGCTATGACTCATAATCTTGGCGGATCTGGTGGCACATGTGTGGTAACAATTTATCAAAAGTGAGGTGAAAGTTAAATATGTCAGAAGAAAAGGAAATTACGGTACAAAATTATTTAGAGTATATAAATAACAAAAAATTGATGGGTTCTAAATGTAAAAAGTGTAGTGCTACATATGTTCCTCCAAGAAAATTATGCATTAAATGTAATTCGACGGATATGGAATGGATAGAGATGTCTGGTATTGGTAAAATAGCGGCATTTTCGTGCATAGGAGTTGGGACAACATTTATGGTAGATAAAGGTTATTCAATGAAAAAGCCTTACTGTTTTTCGGTTATTAAACTTGATGAAGGTCCAATGATCAGCGGGCAATTAATCGGTGTAGATGAATCTAAACCAGAATCCATAAAAATAGAAACTCCCGTGAAAGCATTATTTTTAGAGACGGAGATTAAAGAAGAAACGAGAATTGATTTAGGATTTGAGCCAGTTTAAAGTTTTTACTGAACTATTCTAATTTTTTTAATTTTTTTTTTAATATGACTTCTTTTTTAGGATTTCTTTAAAATTCTGGTTTGTTAAGAAAGTTAATACTAAAAAATTTAAATAAAGCTTTTTATTTAATAGTCCAATGAAAAACTAGTTTAATTATCATGCAAAGTAAAAGTATAAAAAAAAGGACTTCAGAAGGTAAAAAAAGAAATATCTCAAAGAAAAATGTTATAGTCGCAGCATTATTATTATTTTTTGCCTTTTTTGGATCTTTCATAATCTACTTTATATTACAAATTGCACTTAACACCCAAACACCTATGGTTGTCGTCGTTTCGGATTCAATGGCGCCAAAC
>JAUWBH010000203.1 GCA_030605085.1 Promethearchaeota archaeon
AACTCGGTTTATTTTTATCCATCATTAAATATTAAATCCTGGATATTAATAATTTTTCTAAAATCCACCGAAAAAGAATGTTGTAAAAATAAATAAAAGAAAAAATACAAATTATAAATTATGGTTGAAAATAAAAACTTGATATTAGGAATATGTGGTAGTCCAAGAAATCAAGCTACAGAATTCTCCGTAAGATATGCCTTAAATTATGCCACTGAGAAATTTGGATTCGAAACAGAATTTTGGACTGTCAGAGGAAAGAAAATTGGCTTTTGTACCCATTGCGATTATTGTATTCGGGAGAAAAAGGGTTGCGTACAAAAAGATGATCTACAGGACCTTTATCCCAAGTTAGAAAACGCAAAATATTTTTTATTTGGAACTCCGGTATTTCAAGGGAATCTATCTGCACAATTAAAAGCAGTTATGGACCGTTGTAGAGCGATAATTGCCAAAAAACCTGAAGTCTTCTGGGATAAGATTGGAATAGCGTTAGCTGTCGGGGGAGATAGGAACGGAGGTCAAGAACCTGCCATTAGAACAATTTTGGACTTTTATACACAAAATGGCATAATTACGGTTTCTGGTGGTGCTTTTGGTGCAAATTTAGGTACTTGCTTATGGTCAGAAGATCTAGGAAAAAAAGGCGTTGAGAAAGACGAAGAAGGCCTAAGAGCTATCAAAAAAGTAGTCAATAAAATGGCAAAATTAAAAGAAAAAAATTTAAAATTATAAAAAATCTATAAATTCTAATCTAAAAAGAGTTTTTTAGCCTCTCTTTCTCGTAATCCGGAGATACCCCACAGTTCCTTGAACCAATATTTACCTTTGTGTATGACAACAGGAGTATTTACAATACAGCCATCAGCATCACAAAAAGTGCCTGTAAAATTTGGATCATGTAATAATTGTTGAACAAATTCCTTATCTTCAATGTCTTGGTGAATATAATTAACATTATTCTCTTTTAGCCAAGCTTCTAATTCTTCACACCGGTGGCATCCTTCTTTAGTAATAATAATTGGAATTTTTGATTCTGTCATAGATAGCAATTGTTATAATAAAAATAAAAACTTTGTCTGTAATTTTTATAAAGACATTATTTTTATTATTTAGACTCGCGGAAGGTGTTTTTATACGCTTTTGCGCAATGCTTGCAGCAGAAATTCATTTCCTTACCATCGATTGCTTCGACATGATAGTTATCGTAAAGCCTGACGCCGCAAGCAGTACAAATTTCTAATTTCGATTCGATAGCTACTTCGATTAAATTATTTAAACGTAAAAAGATTCTTTTAACGAATTCCTCTCCTGCGGGCGTAAGTTGATATCCCTTTGCCTTTTTTGACTCGGGGTTTGGTACATCCTCGATATATCCGTGTAATTTGAGGTTTTTCAAAAAATCGTAAATGTATGTCGGACTCGTTTTTTTCCCCAAATCGGATTCAAGTCGCTTCAATATATAATATCCTGAAACTTTATTGCTTGATTTTAATAAAACTAAAGTGTAGAACTTGGTAAAATTTTGTATTTTTATTTCTGTGTCTTCTGCCATATTAAATATTCAACTTTCTATTTACAAAATATAAGCAAAATTAAATTAGTTTATTCTCTATTTTTTTTGGTGTTTATTACTAATATATAATGAAAATAATTAAATATATACTTCTCAGTATATATTTAAAAGTATGTATTTTTAATACAAAATTTTTTTTAAAGGTGATAAAAAAAGTTGTTAGATGTATCCGGAACAGAACATTTTCACATGATGGATTGGTGGACTGATATTTTTGGGCAAACTTGGTGGCTTGTCATGGGTTTAAGTTGGATTATTTATTTTGCGGTGAGTATTACACTTGCTTTTTATGTTCATAAAGACGCAGTAAGGAGAGGTATTCATAATTCCGAAGTTTGGCTATTTGTAACGCTAATCTTTAATGTAATTGGAGCTCTCGTATATTTCCTAGTAAGAAAAAATTACAATTTTAAAGACTCTCAAATAAGATGATTTATAAAAGATAATTAAGGTGATTAATGTGGAATCTGAAAAAAGAGAAAAAATTTACATTAAACTGGGCGGAATGACTTGCGCTAACTGCGCGCTCAAAATCGAAACCAAATTGAAGGGGTTAGATGGTGTAAGTCTATCGGTTGTGAATTTTGCGAACGAAGAAGCGAATGTGGAATATAATCGAAATACTGTCGATTTCTATAAATTTCGTCAAGCAATTAAAGATTTGGGCTATAGAGCAAATCTTTCTAGAATTGATGTCGTAATAACTGATGAAATTATGGATAAGGAATTTGACGATTTTTTAAATAAAATCAAGAAGATAAAAGGAGTCTATGAACTACGAGGGAATTTTCAAGCAAAAAAGCTCTTCCTTGAGTTTAATGAATTTGAAATAAGTGAAAATAAGTTAATTTCTAGTTTAAAAAATTTTGGCTATAAAATAGAGAAATCTGCTGGAGTTATAGACAAAGAATTTGAAGCTACTCAAAGGGAGTTGAAAAAAAGGTATCGAAATTTTGTGATATCTTTAGTATTTTCTCTGGTTATTGCTCCAATGAGTTGGTTTATTGCAGACCCATCTTTTGAAGTGAAACTTTTTTTGTTTTTTCTGTCTATTGCAAATTTCGCCGTTGGAGGAACACCCTTTCTTATTGGAGCATATAAATCGTTAAAAAATAAATCAGCGAATATGGATGTATTAGTGTCAATAGGGACTGGAACAGCTTTAATCTATTCCATTTTGTCTACTTTTTTTACTGATGGAGATATTTTCTACGAAGCAATGAGTTTAATTTTAACATTTCTACTATTAGGCAAATACTTAGAGCATAGAGCTAAAGGTCAGGCTTCAGAGGCAATTAAGAAATTAATTGGCTTACAGGCAAAAACTGCGATTATTTTAAAAGATGGGAAAGAAATTGAAATCCCCATAGAAGAAATTGAGGTCGGAGATATTTTAATAGTGAAACCAGGAATAAAAATTCCCGTAGATGGAAAAATAGTTGAAGGAAAATCTAAAATTGATGAGTCAATGATTACAGGAGAAAGTGTTTATGCTAAAAAATCTGTTGGTGATGAAGTAATAGGCGCAACCGTTAATCAGACTGGATTAATTAAAATGATAGCTGAAAAAGTGGGTAAGGATACTTTATTATTTCAGATAATAGATTTTGTGAAAGAGGCACAAAGCAAAAAAGCAGCAAAACAGCTATTAGCAGATAAAGTTAGCAATTATTTTGTTCCCGTTGTCATTATTATTGCTCTCAGTGCGTTTTTTTACTGGTGGTTTATTGGGGGGCTTGGTTTTGAAACTGCATTACGAGTTTTTACCGCAGTTGTTGTTATTGCTTGCCCTTGCGCGCTTGGTCTGGCAATTCCAACTGCCGTGATGGTTGGAACGGGAAAAGGAGCAGAAATTGGTATATTAGTAAAGGGTGGTGATTCATTAGAAGCAATAAATAATGTTAATAATATTATCTTTGATAAGACAGGGACATTAACCGTAGGAAAACCTAAGGTATCTACAATTGTTGCAGAAAAGGAAATAAAAAATGAAGGATTTTCAGAAGAGGAAATACTTTATTTTGCTGCAAGCGCAGAACTAGGCTCAGAGCATACAATTGCTAAAGCGATTATTGAGGAAGCTAATCAAAAAGGGATCAATTTAAACGAACCAAAAGAATTTAATGCAGTACCTGGAAAAGGAATTGAAACGACAATCGATAACATGAATGTTTTAATTGGCAATGAAAAACTAATGCTTGATTATAAAATCGATCTAGAACAATTTGAAAACAAATTTAAGGAATTACAGAATAAAGGGGTAACTACTATATTAATAAGCGTGGATAAAAAAATTAGAGGTATTCTTGGAATTTCAGATAAAATCAAGGACCAAGCATCGTACGCTCTTAATGGATTAAGAGAAATGGGAATCCAGCTATTCATGCTAACTGGGGATAATAGGCAAACAGCAATAAGTATAGGGAAAGAATTAGATTTTGATGAAAAACACATATACGCGGAAGTATTACCTAATGAAAAAGCACAAACAGTAAAATCTACACAAGAATTGAAGGAAAACAATGTGGTAGCGATGGTTGGTGACGGTATTAACGACGCTCCTGCCTTGGCTCAGGCAGATGTTGGAATCGCTATAGGTTCAGGTACAGATATTGCAATAGAAACTGCAGATATAGTACTAATGAGGGGCGACCTAAGAAATGTTGTATCTGCAATAAAATTGTCTAAAAAAACATATCGAAAAATGATTACAAATCTATTCTGGGCATTTATTTATAATATAATTGGTATTCCATTGGCTGCAGGCATATTATATGTGATTTCAGGGTACTTTTTACCGCCATATTTGGCAGCGGTTTTTATGGCATCGAGTTCAGTATCAGTAGTTACAAACGCTCTTTTCTTAAAGCGATTTGATCCCAGAACAGAACAACAAATTCAAGAGGAAAAATTATTAATCGAAAAGAAAGATGTAGATCCTGTCTGTGGAATGGAGATTTCACCATTAAAGGCAATTGAATACGAATATAAGACCGAAAAATTTTACTTCTGCAATCCTAATTGTGAAAAAGAATTCAAACGAGACCCGGAAAAATACAAAGATTACAAGCATAGCGAACCTAAGTTAATGTACAAAAAAGCAGAAGAAACTGAGACCGAAGAACTAGTTACTGATTTAGTGTGTGGTATGAAAATAAAGCCTAGCGAATCTATTGAATACGAGTACCAAGGTAAAAAATACTATTTCTGTAACGAATCTTGTAAAGTTGAATTTCAAAATACCCCTGAAAAATTCGTGAAAGTGAAAGAAACAAAACCAATAATTGAAGAAAAAAAACCAAAGGAGGATGAAAAAAAAATGGGAAATTTAGAATGTGAGAGTTGTGGCGTCAAATTAGAGATTCCTCAACATTGCGGGAAGCCTATGCACAAGGAGGGTGACCAACTCGTCTGCTGGATGGGAGCTTCGTGTGGAGCCCAAGCCATTCCAGAACATTGCGAAAAACCGATGAAAGTAAACGAATAAATATAAATTAAATATTTTTATTTTTTTTTTTTGAATTTTACTAAAAAAACAATAGGGAGGTGTTAAGGATCAAATGTATTTAGGAATTTTACATGAGGATGAAAATCCATTTATGGACGATCACATGATGGGTATGGATTGGTTTAATTTTATGGGCTTAGAATACATGTGGATAGTAATTTTTATTTATTTCAGTATTGGTATTTTTATTGGAATTTTTATCTATAATAACGCTAAAAGACGAGGAATAACTTATTCCATCAGGTGGGGTTTAACTGGTTTGATATTAAATATTTTTGGCTTATTGATTTATATATTATTACCGAAAACTACTGAGCAACTAGAACAAATTGTAAAAACTCAAGGAATACATAAGGAAACTATAAGAAAATTAAGAATCTGCTCAAATTGCGGAAAAGAGATTGAAAATGTAGGATCTTTAAATTGTCCATTTTGTGGATCAAATTTATAATTTTTTAAAAATGATGTTGTAATTTCACAAGGAGGTATAAAAAAATGTCAGATATTCATCCAACCTTAAAAGTTGATGATAAGCACGCATCTAGTTATGATAAATCGATGATTACGATGGAGCGTTTATTTTCTAAAAGCAGAAAGATCTTTTCACATTTACGAGGAAAAATACTCGAGGTTGGCACCGGAACCGGAACTAATTTGAAATTTTACCACCCTTCGACAAATGTGACTGCCTTGGATTTTAGTCCTAGAATGGTTCATCAAGCAAAGATGAAAGTTAGACGATTAGGCCTTCACAATGTTAAAAAGATTGTTGTAGGGGATATACAGGAACTTACTAAATATTTTAAAGCCTCAACTTTTGATTATGTAACATCAACATGCGTTTTCTGCTCTGTTTCGAATCCTATAAAGGGTCTAAGGGAAGTAGCTAAAGTCTTGCGACCCTCAGGAAAGTTAGTTCAAATTGAACACGGATTAAGTAATTTTGGGCTTATTAATTTTGGTATGCGACTTCTCGACCCTCTCACTGTCAAATTACAAGGTTTTCACCTTACACGCAATACATTAAAGAATCTTGAAATATCTGGATTTAAAACACTATTCCAAAGGTCGCTTGATCCGACAGGAATTATCCGTGTGATCGTATCTACTCCATCATCATAGAATTTATTAACATTAATATTATAAACAAAATTGAATGCATAGCGTGATAAGATTAAAAAGAATGTGATAAATGGATGAGTGATTCTTTAAAATTTGTAAGAACTGTTTATGGTTTTTGGGGAAAAATTCCGATTGTTTATAATCTCTCTAATTTAATAACCTACTTAGGAAAAGAAAAATTTTTGCGAGAGAGAGCAGTTAGTCTCTTACGTATAACTGAAGGTGATAAAATCTTAGATGTAGCTTGTGGTAATGGTTCTAATTTTCCTCAAATACTTACTCGTATTGGAAATAACGGGAATATCGTTGGTTTTGATTATTCAGCGGATATGCTTCAAGCAGCTCGTGATAGGATTGAAAAAAATGACTGGAAAAGAATTTCATTGAAACAAGGAGACGCTGCTAAAATGCCATTTGAGGACAATTCTTTTGATGGTATTATTTCGACTCTTGGTATTAGTGCAATTCCTGACTTTAAATCTGCATTAAATAATTGCCTTAAGATTTTAAAGAAAGGGAAATACTTGGTCATTTTAGATGCAAAACCATTCGAAGGAAAATGGCAAATATTTAACCCCTTTATTAAGGTTCTTTATTCAATTGGGGCCAGTTAGGATTATAAAAAGGATATAATCAGTCAGGTTAAGAAAATATTTAAAAGCGTTCATATAGAAAACTATAATGGTGGCACAATGTATGTCATTTCAGCAAAAAAAGAGTAAAAAGAAATTGCGCATTTTTGCAACTGAGAAAATTGTTCATTAAATTATTCAGCGCAGCATGTCATTTTGGATACATCTCTTCTGAACGATTGGGCAGCTATTTTAATCGCTTCTGATAGGGTCGGAAAAATATGAAGCGTATCTATTACGCTGTCAATAGTCATCCTATTTTTTATTATCATAGTTCCTTCATGAATTAACTCCGCTGCTTCCAGTGCAAGAATATGGATCCCAAGAATCTCTTGGGAATCGTTGTTGATGACCATTTTAATGGCGCCGCGAGTATCGTTAATTGCTTTAGCTTTTGGTACTAACTCCATTGGAATTGTTGAACATCTACAATTAAAACCTTTTGCTACGGCTTGAGCGTCGGTCAAACCTACCGAAGCTAGTTGAGGGTCAGTAAAAATGGCATGGGGTACTATTCTATAATCCATATATTTCTTTTCTAAAGATAGGGCATTGTGAGCAGCGATCATCCCCTCTCGAGCAGCAACAGTTTCAAGCATAGGCTCTCCGGTAACATCACCAGCTACCCAAAGATTTTCTGCAACTTGCATTTCTTTATTTGTTATAATTTCATTTTTTGGATTGATCTTGATATTAAGCTTTTCAAGTCCTAGATCGGAAGTGTTTGCCCTTCTTCCTGTAGCGATAAGCAATTTTTCCGCTCGAAATTTTTTTTCACTCCCATTAACAGTAGTCTTCACTATTTTCATATTATTTTCTTGGAGTATTTGTTTAATTTCAGCGTGAGTGTAAATTTGAATTCCCTCCTCCTGCAAGTATTGATGTAGTAGATTAGAGAGTTCAGGCTCTTCTCGTGGAACAATTTTTTCCGCGAAATCGAGAATGCAAATTTTAGTTCCAAACCTTGAAAATAATTGAGAGAACTCTAGCCCTAAAGCACCTCCACCGATTACAATCATTGATTTAGGCAAACTTTTCAGTTGAAGGGCCCCGATGTGTGTTAAATAATCGATTTGTTTGAGCCCAGGAATTGATGGGATAAATGTTGAGGATCCAGTTGAAATTATGAACTTCTTAGAACTATAAATTTGATCTTTAATCTGTACTTTATTTCTTGAGATAAAATGAGCATTGCCCTCGACAAAATCTACATTGCGCAGGTTTTGAAGCACTTTCTCGTATTTTTCAATTCTGAAGTTTTCAACCAAATGATCCTTTTCGGTCATTATAGTCTTAAAATCGAATGTAGTGGAGGAGGATACGCCGGGCAGCTTATTCGCGACGATTTCACTAATTTTATTAGATAAATAAAGGAGATACTTTGTTGGTAGACACCCGACATTAGCGCAAGTCCCTCCAAGTCCAATTGCTGCGTTATTGATCATTAATGTTTTTGCATTCAGCACATTAGCTTTCATCGCAGCACTAAATCCAGCAGCGCCCCCACCAATTATAATTAAATCATACTCTTTCATTTAGCCATCAAATAAATATAAGAACATTTTCATTATTTATAGTTTCATTATATTTTATTTTCTCGCGTCAGAAATAATAAATTGTTAAATATGAAAAAAAGAAAATTATATTATGGTTCAATTCAAAATTTTCCTTTTTGGATTAGATTTCGCGGGAAAAACTACATTAGTAAGCTTCATTAAGGGAAACTCAAACCTCGACACAATACCTATGAGGGCGTTTCACATTGCTGAATTGATTTTGGAGGATTTAAATACTATTATTTGGGACGCACCTGGCCAAATTGCGTATTGAGATTCTTGGGATAAAGGATTGGCCAAAGTCCATGTTTTATTATTCGTATTAGATACTTAGGACAATAATCGCTATAGAGAAGCCAAACAGAAATTAGATCGAATATTAAGTAATCCAAGCGTAAGCGGTATTCCTTTAGTTTTTTACTACCATAAAATGGATTTAGAGGATGCCGACAGGCATTTAGGGACAGCTCAAAATGTATTCGCCTTATTCGAAATTAAGGGTAGAAAAGTTTTTCAAATACAAACAACTATCGACTCCTATGAAAAAATTACCAAATCAAAAAACACCTTAGTTAGGCTTATTGTTGATCTACAAAAAGAATTTTTTAGAAAGAAAGATCAGGATTTTAAGAAGTCTTAAAATAAAAAATAAGAAAAAATTTATTTAAGATTATAAAATAAATCTTATTTTCTTGTCTATTTCTAAAAAATAATCAAAATCTTATTATATTCTAATTTATAATTTAGCTTTGACTAAAAACATATTTATAAAAAAAGTGATATAATGATAGCAAGTTTTATTATAGCGTTTAGAGAATCATTAGAAGCTGCTTTAATTGTAGGAATAGTAATAAGTTATCTCGTTAAAACTAAACAAACAGAACATATCAACCTGGTATTATTTGCTATTGCATCCGCAATAGTATCTAGTATTATTGCTGCAGTATTATTTAATTTGATAGCCGGTGGATTTACCGGAACAGCAGAAAAAAGTTTTGAGGGAATTACAATGTTAATTGGGGCAGCACTCCTAACTACAATGATACTATGGATGATGAGACAGTCTCATATAGCTAGGAAATTAGAGGAAAAAGTTGCTACAGAAATTGCTGAAGCTCATAAATTTGGTCTATTTTTCTTAGTTTTCATTTCTATCTTAAGAGAAGGGATTGAAACTGTAATTTTTTTAGCCTCAGCATC
>JAUWBH010000230.1 GCA_030605085.1 Promethearchaeota archaeon
ATAAAGATTTAATCAATAATATTTTCCTAGATTTTATTCCTCCTGAAGATAGTAAACGAACTGTTAGCTTTTTAAAAAAAATCTTTAAGAAAGATAAAGCGATTGGAGAATTAAGAATTAGAAATAAAGACGGAATTTATATATGGTTCGAAATAAATGGTAAAAAATTCATTGATAATAACAGAAAAAAAAGAGCTTTTCTAATTTCAAGGGACATTACAAGATATAAGGAAAGAGAAGAAAAACTCGTTAAAAAAAACGAATCTCTTGAAGATTCACTTGAAAAAATGAGTAATTATGCACCAGAGCTGCGATTTTGGAAATTACTCTTTCCTCAGAAATATACATCGGCTATTCAAAAAACCCAAGAAATGTTAGAAACTGTTGTTGATAGTATTCCAGAGCTTATTTACTGGAAAGATACGGATCTAGTTTACATAGGTTGCAATAAAAATTATGCTAGGATAAACGGACTCGAGATTATTTCCAATATAATTGGTAAAGCAGATGAAGATTTGTCTTGGTCAAAAAGTAGATTAGAACATATACGAAAATGCGAACAAAGAGTCATAAATAATAATGTCGCTGAATTTAATATTATAGAATCTTGGTCTTTACCCAATGGAAATAAAGCTTTTTACAATGCTAATAGAATTCCACTTCGTAATTCAGAAGAAAAGGTTGTAGGAATCCTTACAACCTACGAAGATGTCACTGACAAGAAATTTGCAGAACAAAAATTAAAGGAATTAAATAAGTTATTAGAGCAAAAAGTTTCCGAAAGAACTAAAGAATTAGTAGAATCTGAAGAAAAATTCAGGACAATAGCAGAACAATCTTTATTGGGCATTATAATTATTCAAAATGGATTTATTAAATATGCAAATAGAGCCTTATCCGAAATCATTGAATATTCGATTCAAGAAATGAAAGATTGGGCTAAAAATGGATTTATTAAGGAAGTGCATCCAGATGATTTACCGTTCTTAATGGAACGAATGAAACAAAGAGAAAGTGGAGAAACTAAGTTACTTCCAAATAAAAGTATTACTAGAGTAATAACGAAGTCAAATAAAATTAAATGGATTGAAGCTTATTCTAAGGCAATCTTATACAATGGAAATGTGGCTATATTAGCAGTTATGATTGACATTACTGAGAAAAAAATGGCAGAAGAACGATTGAAAGAATCTGAACGAAAATTAAGGGAACAAAATATAGAGTTAAAAAAATTAGACAAATTAAAAAATGATTTTATAACGATTGCGACTCACGAATTAAAAACTCCGTTAATATCAATAAGGGGATATACAGATCTTATTCTTACAAAATATCAAGATTTAAAACCTGAAATAAAGGATGATTTATCAAGGGTTCAAAGAAATATTAATAGATTAGAAATATACATTGAGCAGTTAATGGATGTAATGAAAATCGACGCAAAAAAAATGGAATTAATTATAAAACGAAAAAATATCTATAGTTTATTGGAAAATTGCATCGCAGATTTAAGTTTTCAATTAAATGAAAAAAATTTACAAGTCAATCTTGCTGTGAATAAAGATTTATACCTATTTATCGATCCAAATAGAATTACTCAAGCATTTTCTAATTTATTGTCAAATGCGATAAAATTTACACCCGAATTTGGAAATATTGAAATTTCTGGTACAACAAAAGATGAGAAATATTTATTATTTAAAGTGAAAGATTCTGGAAAAGGATTAACCGAGAATGAAATAAATAACCTTTTTGGTAAATTTGTAACATTTGATAAAGATCCTTCTGCGTTTAAAACTGGAAGTGGTCTTGGTCTTTATATTACTAAAGGAATCATTGAAGCGCACGGCGGGGAAATATGGGCAAATTCTAATGGATTGGGAAAGGGTACAGAATTTTATTTTACCTTACCGATTAACCATAATTAAAAATTGAAATTTTTTAAGTATAAAGAATTATAAAGAATTATTAATAATTAAGACATTAATTTGCATTTTATAAGATAAATTTAGGTTCATTTCATTATGGATAATGATTTAAAAAACTCCATTGCTGATTATAAATTATCCGACCAGATACTTAAAGGATTAGAGGAAAAATATTACCAATTGTTCGAAAGCTCTCCGAATTCAATAGTATTATTAGACCTTAAGGGAAAGATCATAGATTGTAATTCAAGTCAAGTAAAAATGTTTGGATATAAAAAGGACGAATTGATTGGTAAAGACTTCAGAAAACTCAAATTAGTTCCAAAAAAATATGAACAATTAGCTGTAAATAGCTTTAAAAATTTAATTAAAGGAGAAATTCTAAAACCTCGAGAACTCCAAATCTTAAAAAAAGATGGTACTCTTATTTGGATTTATGTACAAGCGAATTTAGTAAAATTAAATAATGAAACTTTAATTAAAATAATAGCCCAAGATATAACTGCCTTAAAAACAACAGAACAGAAATTAAAAGAATCTGAAGAGAATTATCGAAAGTTAATAAATAATTTATCGGATGTTATAATAGAAGTAGGTATGGATGCAAAATTTACGTATATAAGTCCACAAAATTTACATCTTTATGGATATAAACCCGAAGAATTGATTGGATTAAGTATATTCAAATTTATTCATCCAGATGACCAAAAAATAATTAGAGAAAAAATTGAAGACTTTCTGAAGGGGATGGTTATATCTGTTGATTATAGAATACGCTGTAAAGATGGTCATTATGTTCCAGTATCAGCGAGAGGCGCAATATTCGAGAGTAGCGGTGTAAAAAGAGCAATTCTAGTTGTAAGAGATATTACCAAGCGCAAGCGAGTAGAAGATGAATTAAGGTTATTCAAAGCGATTGTTGAAACTTCCCGCGAGGCGATTGCCGTCAGTAAACCTGATGGACAGTTAGTATACATCAATCCAGCCCACGAGAAACTTTTTGGAAAATCGCTTGAGGAAGCTCAACAAATTAATTACCGAATTTACTACCCACCAGAATCAATTGAGGTACTTAACAGGGTTGTAGCCCCTGCTTTGCTCAAAGGTGAAAGCTGGGAAGGAATATTGGATGTTTACGATATAAATGGTCGAAAATTCCCTTTGTGGGAACGAGCAGACTCGATATGCGATGAAAATGGTGATATGATTTATGGTTTTGGTTTAATGCACGATATTTCTGAGCGTAAAAGAATCGAGCAGAAATTAAAAGAATCTGAACAAAAATATCGTCATTTATTCAACAGCTCACCTCACGCAATTTGGCTCGTGAATTTAAAAGGAATTATAGTTGATTGTAATTCTACTATGAATAAATTAATGTCTATATTCAAGAGAGAAGAATTAATTGGAAAAAGTTTTAGAGATGTTATAAAATTATTTTTATCAAAGGGTGATCCCAGATTTGAGAACTTAGAAAAAGTATTTAAAGAGAGATTTAAAATTCTACTCAAACAAGGATATTTAGATCCAATAGAATTTCAAATATCTAGAGGTGATGGTAAAACATTTTGGATCACCTTAGAAACTTCTTTTGTAAAAGTAGGCAATGAAACATTATTACAAGTTTTTATCGAAGATATTACTAGTAGAAAGGAAGCAGAGATTAAAATAAAAAAATCAGAAGAAGAATTAAGAATTTTAAACAAAGAATTAGAACAAAAAGTACGAGAAAGGACTAGGGCGTTAGAAAAATCAGAAAAAAAGTTCCGATATATTTTTGAAGCAATACCCGATTTATTCTTTTTAGTTTCTGAAGATTCTACGATATTAGATTATCATGGAAAAGAAGAAGATTTTTATGTACCTCCTAATGTCATTCTTGGTAAAAAACTAAGTGATTTTTTGCCTAAAGCCCTTGGAATAAAAGCTAGTGAAATGATTAGAAAAACAATTAATACAAAACAACCTCAAATTATGGAGTATAGTTTACCTGTTAAAAATAAAAACCAATATTACGAAGCTCGATTCTTATTTTTTTCAAAAACAAATGTAGCTATTTTTATACGAAATATTACTGAGCGTAAAACTTCTGAAATTAAATTAAATGAATCAAGAGAGACATTAAAAAAAAAAAATATCGAATTAAGAAAATTAGATAAGACTAAGAACGATTTCATTACTATGGCTGCTCACGAATTAAAGACACCACTCATTTCAATTTCAGGATATACGGATTATATTCTAACTAAATACGAAAATGATTTAAACTCTGAGATTCAGCAAGATTTATTGGTAGTTAAAAGTAATATTGAGCGTCTACAAAAATTAATGGATCAGTTTTTAGATGCCATGAAAATTGAATCTGATAAAATTACATTACACAAGAAATTGACAAATGTTAAAGATATAATATCTAATTGCGTAAATAATCTAAGTTATCAAATAACAGAAAAAAATCAAGAAATAAGATTAAAGATTGGAAGTAACATATTATTAAAAGTAGATCATGAGCGAATTTTTCAGGTTTTTTCAAATATATTATCAAATGCGATTAAATTTACTCCAAAAGGCGGTAAAATAGAAATCTCTTCTCAAACTAAAGATAAAAACACCTATTTATTTGAAATTAAAGATAATGGAATTGGATTATCTGAGGAAGAAATACCAAGAATATTTAAAAAATTTGAAATGATTCAACACGATAGTGACGAATATTACGTTAAAGGAACGGGACTTGGACTTTATATCTCTAAAGGATTTATTGAAGCCCATGGAGGTAAAATTTGGGTAACTTCTGATGGCAAAAATAAGGGTACGACTTTTACTTTTACACTTCCGAAATAACTATGGTTAAATAAACCAAATAAGTTTTAATCAAATTTTTCTTTTTAAAAAAAACATCAATAATTTAAGTACAAGTTCTAATTTTTATTTAAAAACTATTCTATAATATTACTAATATGGCAACATTAATCGTTGCTGAGAAAAACAAGGCTGCGAAAGCAATCGCAGAGGCTTTAGGTTCAGTCAAATCAATAAAAAGAAATAAATATCTCCATATTTATCACATCCCCTCAAAAGGCATTTATGTACTTCCTTTAAGAGGACATATTTTAGAATATAAAAATACCGAAAGATATAAAAGCTGGAGCAAAACAAATCCTCGTAATATTATAACGGATCCAGATGCAATTGAAAAAGTTCCTAAAAATTATGCTAAGC
>JAUWBH010000102.1 GCA_030605085.1 Promethearchaeota archaeon
CGTGCTTATATCAAGAAACCGAGCAGAAGAGTTAGGAATAAAACCAATGGTAAACATCAGATCGATTGGTTGGGCAGGTGTGAATCCTGGTGTCATGGGACAAGGACCAGTACCTGCAAGTAAGAAAGCACTTAAGCAAGCGGGATTAAATGTCGAGGATATAGATTTTTGGGAAATCAATGAGGCTTTCGCAATCGTACCCCTGTACGCCATGAAAATGCTAAACATCCCCGCTGAAAAAGTAAATGTAAAAGGAGGGGCGATTGCTCTTGGACATCCTTTGGGAATGACAGGTGTAAGGTTGGTTGGAACACTCGCTCGAATTCTACAGGCTGAGGGAGGAAAGCTCGGTCTTGCTACAGCGTGCGTAGGTGGCGGACAAGGTGTGGCTACGATTATTGAAAAGATCTAATCGTCCCTGAATTTGAATTAAGAGGATGGAGTTTTGAAAAAGCTATATATCAAAATATCTAAATTTTTATCTTTTATTTTGCGGCATCAGCCAGAAAAATTTGGAATTGAACTAGATTCAGAAGGCTTTGCCGGTTTAAAACAAATTTTGGAAATTCTTAATAAGAAATATCGGGATATAAATATCAATGAAATAACAAAAGATACAATTGAAGAGATTATAAAGCAATCTAATAAAAAGCGATTTGAAATAATAGAAAATAAAATAAGGGCATTTTATGGACATAGCCTTAATGAAAAAATAGAGATGCCCGAAGCAAAGTCTTTACCACCAAAATTATATCATGGAACTACTCTAAAAGCTTATAATAAAATAAAAACGGAAGGATTAACTAAAAGAGGTCGGCAATATGTTCATTTATCTGACAGGACTAAAAACGCCATCGTTGTAGGAAAACGCAAAACTAAAAATCCGATAATTCTTATTATTAATGTTTTAAAAGCTCAAAGAAATGGAGTTAAATTCTACAAGTCGGGAGATATGTATTTAACGGATTACATTAAACCATATTTCATTTCTAAACTTGAGAAAATAGATGATAACAATGGTTATCATAATTGATTGAATTTTTTTAAGTATCATTTATATATTTTTTGTAAAATTTCCAGATACCTTAAAATGGGAGGTGTAAATTGCCATTTTTTACTAAAATTTTAAATAATTCTTTTGTTATTTTAATATTTGTTTTTAACAAATCAATTAATTGAGATCATTTTTTAGGATCTATTGGTTAGGTTTGGAAACAATAATTAAAAGTAAATTGAAGTTTAATTAACAACCTCAAAATAATTTTTTTATAAAATTTCGCATTTGATTGTAATTTTTTCCTCAGGAGGGTAATGTTATAATGGAATATTTAACACAAAATTCTAAAAAAAGGAAAACTGGTATTGAAGTCTTAGGTAAAGTTCCATGGGGAACACATTTTTGTCTATTTTACGAAAATAAGGACGATTTACTTGACATCTTGATACCTTACTTTAAAGCAGGATTAGAAAATAACGAATATTGCATGTGGATTATTTCAGAACCATTAACTAAAAAGGAAGCTGAAGCAGCGGCGGAAAAAGGAATCTCTAATTTCAAGAAATACGTAAAGAAAAAGCAAATAGAGATTATTCCGTACGACGAATGGTATTTAAAAGATAATGTTTTCGATTTACAGAGAGTCCTTAACGATTGGGTTGAAGAATTAAATTACGCATTGGATAGGGGGTACGATGGAATAAGGGTAACGGGAAATACTGCGTGGCTTGAAAAAGCTGATTGGAAAAGTTTTACGGATTACGAAGAAGAAATAAATAAAATTATTCCCAATTATGAAATGATTGCTTCTTGTACATATTCGTTAAATAAGTGTGGACCATATGAAGTTTTAGATGTAATTCATAATCATCAATTCGCTCTGATTAGAAGGGAAGGAAATTGGTTAAATTTTAAAAGCATGGAACAGATTAAAGCAGAGGAAAAAGTAATAGATATAATGCAAAAATTAAAAAAATCCGAAGAAAAATATCGAATTATTGCTGAAAACGCAAATGATTTGATTTTCATATTAGATTCTAAGAGTAAATTTTTATATTGCAATGAAACTTTTGAAAAAATCGTTGGATATACACCTCAAGAGTTGCTTGGAACAAGCGCATTTGATTATGCGCATCCTGAAGATATCAATCTGGTTATAAATGACTTTAAGAACGCTTTAAATGTTGGAAGTGGTGAAAATGAAGCAAGATTTAGAAATAAAAATGGTACTTATCTATGGCTTGAATCTAAAGGTACGGTTATATATGATAGTCAAGGAAATCCTGAAAGAATTTCTTTAGTTACACGAAATATTACTGATCGTAAACAATCGGAAAAGAAAATATCTGATTTAGCAAAATTTCCTTCAGAGAACCCAAATCCTGTTTTAAGAGTAGACAAAGAGAGAATTATTTATTCTAACAAAGCAGGAGTAGATATATTTAATATATGCGAAGGAAATGATATTCCTGAGAATTTACAAGATGCAATAAAGGAGGCGTTTTCTACAAACAAAAATAAAATAGTTGAATTAAGACTAAATGCAAAAATGTATTCATTTGTTGTTACTCCAGTGGAAAGAGAGAGATATGTAAATATCTATGGCCTGGAAATTACAGAAATAAAGAAAGCAAAAGATAGATTAATAGAATCCGAAAAACAATATAAATATATAGCTAAAGAATTGGAGATGATTTTGGACCATATTCCAGGAATAATTGTATATAAAGACACTGAGAATAACATTCTTCGAGTAAATAAATTTCTTGCTGACGCTCATAATTTACTAAAAGAAGAAATGGAGGGAAAAAGCTGTTTTGATCTTTATCCAAAAGAGCAAGCACAAGCTTATTGGGAAGATGACCTTGAGGTTATAAAAAGTGGAAAACTAAAATTAAATATTGTGGAGCCTTGGGAGCCTGAAAAAGGTAAAAGATGGGTAAATACAAGCAAAATTCCCTACATTGACGAAGGCGGCAATGTTAAAGGAATTATTGCGATTGCTTCCGATATAACTGAAATGAAATTAGCTGAGGAAAAACTAAAAGAATCTGAAGAAAAATTCAGAACAATAGCAGAGCAATCGTTAATGGGCATAGCCATTTTGCAAGATGATGTGTTTAAATACGAAAATCAGCAATTTGCTGAGATATTTGGATATGAAGTTGATGAGATGTTGAGTTGGCAACCAACCGAATATTATAAATTAACTCATCCCGATGATTTGAATAAGACTAGGGAACAGGCACGGAAAAAACAATTAGGTGAACTTGACATAATAAATCAGTATCAATTTCGTGGGATCAAAAAGACAGGTGAAATAATATGGATAGAGATTCTCTCTAAAACGGCACCTTACGATGGTAACCCCGCAGATTTTATAACAATATTAAACATTACGGAGAAGAAAAAAGCGGAACAAGAATTAATGAAATTGAGTAAATTAAAATCCGAATTACTTACAAGAACCTTCCACGAATTAAAAACACCTCTCATTTCAATTAAAGGGAATGCAGATCTTTTATTGGAAATACACAGGGATAAACTTGACAGCGACACGATTTCAATAATTGAAGAAATCTATGAAGGATGTGAAAGATTAGAGGATCTTATAATTGATCTTCTAGAAAGTTCAAAATTAGAATCTGGTAAAATTAAATTAAATCTTGCCTATGAAGATTTAGCTTTTTTAATAAGATTTTGCGTAAAAGAATTGAGGTGGTTGGTGAAATCAAGAAATCATAGGATAATTTTAGAACTTCACGATGCTTTGGTGACTATGTTTGAAAAAGAAAGAATGTATCAAGTAATAAATAATCTTTTAAGCAATGCAGTAAAATATACTCCTTCTAATGGATTTATAAAAATCAAATCTGAAATTAAAGAGAATTTTGTGGTTATATCGATACAAGATAATGGAATTGGATTTACAGAGGAGGAAAAAGAACAAATATTTAAACAATTCGGAAAAATTGAACGGTACGGAAAAGGCTGGGATATTGGGATTGAAGGTACTGGAATGGGCCTATACATTTCAAAAAAAATAATAGAACTACACGGAGGTAAGATATGGGTGGAATCAGAAGGGAAAAATAAAGGTTCTACGATCAATTTTTCTCTCCCCATAATCACAAACTAACGCTAATTTAATAGGTACATATTAAGTATTATTTTTTTCTTTCTCAATTTCCATTGAGAAAGTTTATATAATTTTTTATATCAGAACGAAAAATCTTTTTATCACATAACTATAAAAATATAAAATTACATACTAAAATAAGAAAATAATCGATTATTTTGATTATTTTTAACATTAATGTATGCGTTAGGGGTATTTTGTATTTGTTTTTTTTTCAGATATGACATAAAGAGGTTTATTATTGAACGACATTAAGAATATGAAGAGTTCCTCAAAAGTTCGTTTTAAAATACTTTTTAAGAATATTCCTATTCCTACATACACCTGGCAAAAGATTCAAGACGATCTAGTTTTAATCGATTATAACTTTGCCGCTGAAGATATAACGAAGGGGCAAATTAAATCTTTTTTAGGAAGTAAAGCTTCACATATGTATAATGATGATCCTGAAATTTTAAACGATTTAAATCGATGTGCTAACGAACAAATCAATTTTTCTAAAGAAATGAAATATCATATGAAATCCACTGGAGAAGTAAAATATTTTGATGTTAAATACGTTTTTATTCGTCCAGATTTAGTTTTAGTTCATACCGAAGATATAACTGCGCGTAAGCAAGCGGAAAAAGAATTAAAAGAATCAGAAAAAAATTTGAAGATGTTAAATAAAGAACTAGAACACCGAGTCGAAGAAAGGACAATGAAACTAAAAGAATCGGAAGAAAAATATAGAGTCCTTTTTGAAAATTCTCCATATGCCATTGGTCTTGTTGATATGACGGGAAAAATAGTAGATGTAAATCAATTTCATGAAAAAATTGGAAATTATAATAAATCAGATTTCATAGGAAAAAATTTTAATGAACTCTTAGTAATCCCTCAGAAATATTTACCTATAATAGTGAAAGATTTTAAAAGATTATTAAAAGGAGAATTTCCAAAGCCTAAGGAAATTCAACTAAGTGATAAAGAAGGTAATTTAAATTGGTATTATTTACGGTTGTCACTTATAAATTTAGGTAATAAATCTTTAATACAAGTTATTTCCCAAGATATTACGGAAATAAAAGAAACAGAAAAAAAATTAAAAGAATCCGAAGAAAAATATCGAAGTTTTGTAGAAAATTTTCAAGGTATTGCTTTTAGAGGGCATCAAGATTTTTCAGCGGCTTTTTTTCATGGAGCTGTTGAAGAAATAACGGGGTACAAAGAGGAGGATTTTATTTCCGGTAATGCTAAATGGAACGAACTTATACATCCTGACGATCTTTCAAATGTTCAAAAAGCAGTTAAGCAATTTCATTCTACTTCTATTAAATTAGATAAAAAAGAATATCGAATAATAAGCAAAGATGGAAAGATACACTGGATTGCAGAAAATATACAGAAAATATACGATGCCTCAAGGAGAGAAGAGGTAGTTCATGGTACTATCTACGATATCACCGAAAAAAAAGAGGCAGAACAAAAATTAAAAGAAAGTGAGGAAAAATATAGGCTTATTTCCGAAAATGCTAATGACCTAATAACTATTATTAATCAAGAATTTAAGCACGAATACATTAATGAACAAGCTTATATAAACATATTAGGATATTCAAATGAGGATATAATTGGAAAAACTCCTTTAGAGCAAATACATCCCGATGAAATTAAACATGTGACTAAGGCTTTAAGAGAAGGATGGAAATCTGGAGAAGGAACGGTAATTATAAGATTAAAACACAAAAATTGGCACTATTGTTGGTTAGAGAGCAAAGGAAAAACATTTATTGACAGTGATGGTAAGAAGAAAGCAATATTAATTTCAAGAGATATAACTGAGCGTATGAACGCGGAAGAAAAATTAAAAGAATCTGAGGAAAAATTCAGAACTATCACAGAACAGTCAATATTAGGTTTAGCAATAGTACAAGATAATGTATTAAAATACGTAAATAAAGGATTAGCAGATATATTTGGATATACTATAGAAGAAATGAGAGGCTGGGAACCAGGAGGTTTCGTGAGAGTAATTCATCCAGATGACAGGGAAATGGTTGTAGAACAAGGAAGAAAAAAACAATTAGGCTTATCCGATGTTAAAACTCAATATCAAATTAAGGGTCTTAAAAGAAATGGTGAAATTGTTTGGATAGAAATATTTTCTAAAACAATAAATTATAGAGGAAAAACCGCAGATCTAGTTACATTAATAGATATAACAGAAAAAAAGAGAGCAGAACGCGAATTAAGAGAAATAAATAGGTTAAAAACAGAATTACTAAGAAGAGCGTCTCACGAACTAAAAACACCTTTCGTTTCGATCAAGGGAAATACAGATCTCCTATTAGACTCACATTACGAAAAATTAGATTACGATACAATTTCGATTATAGACGATATAAAAGAAGGGTGTTTAAGACTTGAAGATCTTATAAACGACCTTTTAGAAAGTTCTAAGTTGGAATCGGGACGAATTCAATTAAAAATGACAAAGGAAGATTTAGCATTCTTAATCAGATTTTGCGTAAGTGAATTAAAAGGATTAGCAACCGCAAGAAATCAAAAAATTTCCTTAGAAATTCAAGATGAATTGGTTACATCGTTTGAAAAAGAAAGGATATACGAGGTTATTATCAATTTGTTAAGTAACGCTATAAAATACACTCCCCCAAACGGTATTATTAAAATTAAATCCGAGATTAAAGATAACGCTTATATAATTTCTGTGAAAGATAATGGAATTGGTTTCACCGAGGAAGAAAAAGAACAAATATTTAAGCAGTTTGGAAAAATTGAGAGATACGGTCAAGGGTGGGATTTAGGAATTGAAGGCACTGGATTAGGGCTTTATATCTCAAAAAAGATTATTGAGTTACATGGAGGAAATATATGGGTGGAGTCAGAAGGGAGAAACAAAGGAACTATATTTTATTTTTCTTTACCATTTATTACGGATTAATTTGTAAAGGTGTTCTTGCCAACAGGTATTGATTTATTTTATCAAACCCATAAACATAATAATAAATTAATTTATTAATAATAATAATAAAAAATTTAATTTTGGATTAAGTATTGTTTAAATTAACTATTCCCTTTAATTTATACTATTTTTTAGTCAAAAATATAAGTAGAGGATGTATCATTGAGTGATGTAGAGAAATTAAAAAAATTTGACGAGGATAGATTTAAAGCTCTTTTTAAAAATATTCCTATTCCAACTTACGCTTGGCAAAAAGTTCAAAGGAATTTAATCTTAATCGATTATAATTTAGCTGCTGAAGAAATAACTAAAGGACAAATAAAAAGGTTCATGGGGACTAAAGCTTCAGAATTATATATGGACAATCCAGAAATCATTGATGATTTAAATAGATGTGCTAACGAGCGAGTAAATTTTTCTAAAGAAATGGAATATAATATGATAAGTACTGGTGAGAACAAATTCCTCAATGTAAATTATGGTTTTGTGCCCCCCAATTTAGTCTTAGTTCATACTGAAGATATTACTGAAAGAAAGTTAATAGAACAAAAATTAAAGAAATATCACATAGAATTAGAACAAAAGATTGAGGAAAGGACTTCAGAATTAAAAGAATCAGAAGAAAAATATAGAAATCTGGTGGAAAATATCTCGGATGCGATAATTGAAGTGGAAGTAGGGGAAAAATTTGAATATGCTAGTCCTCAAATTTACGATATATTTGGATATACACAAGAAGAAATAATCGGCATGAAATCTGCTAAAAACATCCACCCAGATGATTTTGAAGAATTTGTTAAAGCGTTCAAAAAAGCAATTCAAAGCGAGGAAAAAAGAATATCAACTGAATATAGAACAAAACACAGAGATGGGCATTATATTACAGTCTCTTTAAGAGGGCGTGTATATAAAGAGGGAGAAAAATTTAAACTTATAGGTGTCTTAAGAGATATCACAGAAAAGAAAATTACGGCCCAAAAATTAAAAGATTCGGAAGAAAAATATCGAACATTAGTAGAAAAATCGTTACAAGGAATTTGTATCCTTCAAAATATCAAGATTGTGTTTGCTAACAATGCTTTGGTGGAGATATTAGGTTATTCAATAAACGAATTGCTCTCTCTATCATCTGAAGAAGTAATTGACCTTATACATCCCGAGGATCGAGAAATTGTATTAAATCGTCATAAACAACGTTTAGAAGGAAAATCTGTTCCACCTCGTTACGATTTTCAAATTATTCGTAAAGATAAGAAAGTAAGAATTGTAGAGATGTATGCTACAGTTATTGAATATGAAGGAAAGACTGCAGTACAAGAAGTATTTATAGATATAACCGAGCGCAAAAAGGTTGAACAAAAATTAAAGGAATCTGAAGAGAGATATAGACTTATTACAGAAAACGCAAACGATTTGATTGCTACATTAGACGATAAATTCAAATTCGAATACATCAACGAGAATGCCTACTTAAATATCTTAGGTCTTTCCAACAAAGATTTAATTGGTAAATTGTGTTTGAGTTTTGTCCATCCAGATGATTTGAAACATATAACCAAAAAATTGATAAAGGGATTTGAAGTAGGAAGGGGAGAAGAAGAATTAAGGTTTAGAAATAAAGCCGGCGAATATATTTGGGTTGATGTTAAAGGTAAAACCTATTTAGACAAAGATGGAAACAAGAAAGCTATTGTAATTTCTCGAGACATAACTGATCGTAAAAATACACAGCAGAGGTTAAAAGAATCAGAATTTAATCTTAGAAAAAGAGTTAATGAACTTAATTGTTTATACGAAATATCAAAACTTATTGAAAAGGAAGAAATCTCGTTAGATAAAATAATTCAAAAAACGCTTAAATTAATTCCTGAAGCTTTTCAAGCGCCGAACTTAGTATGCGCAAGAATAATATTAGACAACAAGGAATACAAAACAAAGATTTTTATAGAAACTGAATACAAAATAGCAACTCACATTAAAGTTCACGAAAAATTGTTAGATATAGAGATTTATTACCTTGAAGATTACCAATTTCTTGAGGAAGAAATATATCTTTTATACGATATCGTTATTCGCTTAAAAAACCTTTTAGAACGTAAAGAAGCAGAGAAAATGGTGCTCGATTCAGAAGAAAGATTAAAGAAATTCATGGATTCAGCAACAGAAGGTTTTATTCTATTCGATCCGCGATTAAATGTTATTGAGACTAATCAAGCACTCTCACTCATGATGAATACGAGTAAAAAAGAGCTAGTTGGAAAAAATATACTAAAATTTATGCCAAGTGTAGAAAAAAGTGGGATTTATGATAAATTTTTAGAAGTAATAAAAACAGATCACCCGTTTGTAATTGACGACATTACGTCTCATCCAGTAAGTGGTGATATACACTTTTCATTGAGTGCATTTAAGGTGGGTACTGGACTTGGAATCATAATCACGGACATCACTAAACATAAGCAAGTAGAAAAAGAATTAAAAGAGATCAATAGATTAAAAACAGAGCTTCTTAGGAGAGCGTCTCACGAGTTAAAAACTCCTCTTGTATCCATTAAGGGAAACGCAGATCTTATGCTCAATCTACACTACGATAAAATGGATAGCGAGATAATCTCGTTTGTAGAACAAATTAAAGAAGGCTGCTTAAGATTAGAGGATTTAATAAGCGACATATTAGAAAGTTCTAAGTTGGAATCAGGCCAAATTCGACTGAAACTCGGGAAGGAGGATTTAGCCTTTTTAATTAATTTTTGCGTTAATGAAGTTAAAGGATTAGCTGATACAAGAAATCAAAAAATCTCTATGGAAATTCATGATAAATTAATAACTAAGTTTGAAAAAGAAAGAATATACGAAGTCATAGTCAATTTATTAAGCAATGCAATAAAATATACACCTCCAGAGGGAATAATTAAAGTTAAATCAGAAATTAAAGAAAACTTTTATGTTATATCGATTCAGGATAACGGGATTGGTTTTACCGAGGCAGAAAAAGAGCAAATTTTCAAACAATTTGGAAAAATTGAGCGCTATGGTCAAGGTTGGGATCTTGGGATTGAGGGTACGGGATTAGGCTTGTATATTTCAAAAAAGATTATTGAATTACACGGCGGGAAGATATGGATTGAATCTGAAGGGAGAGATAAAGGTTCCACGCTTTATTTTTCCTTACCCATTATTACAGACTAAATTAGTAATTTTTCTTAAAAAACTAAAAAATAGGAATTAAAATTCCTTTTTTAATAGGAATAAAAAGGTCGATATCCTTTTTTTACGATTTTATTAATTATTTCAAAATAACCATTTCATGAAGAGTAGTTCCTTGCTCTTGATACGATTTCCCCTCAAAAGATACGTTCAAATTAAAGTTAGAATTGAACCTAAAATAGCCGGGCTTAAGTCTCAAAATATATTTCACAATAAAACGGATAATAGAAGGTATTCCAAAGAGTTCTAGAATATTTCCAGAATCGATAATTTTTTGAACACTAAGCGTAGTCTCAAGTTGATTAGGAATTTTAAAGGTTAAAGATTTTGGATATTTATTTTCGGCTTTATTATCGTAAGCAAAATTTTCTTGTACAAGCTCGTATTCGCCAGTACTGAGAAGGATATCTTCATTTTTCGCAACCATAAGTACATTTATTGTGTGATTATCCATCTTTTTGTTGCACTTTATATAGGCATAGACCATTGTAAAATTCTCCGAGTATAAGCGTCCCCAATACCAATACTCTAAATACATGGGCATTTTAATATTACCCCAATTATGATCGTGATAACCAATTCCTTTTACAGGCATACGATTTTCATCAAACCAAATAGTTCCTTCTACTTCAGCTCTAGGAAAAGGTACATACCAAGCAAAATAACCTTTATTACCGAATTGTGTACTTCCATTTCCAGGCATCCAACCGTGAACTTTAGCAGTGAATTTCAAATGAAATCCTAAGCCATCTTCATCTAAAAAAACCTCATAAATTGGCAGATCTACATTTGAATAATCAACCTTTAGATAATTATACCCGATCTGAACGTCCGCTTTCTCACGAGAAACACTCATATCTGATCGTTTATAATTGACAAATTTTTGCAATCTTTCTCCATTAGGTTTATAAATCACGATTTCCACAGCAGTTTTACCAGTTCGCTCGTGAGCTGCTCGAAAAAAACCAACTGCGGTATATCCTCCTTCGAGACGAGCATCAAAATACCACCATTCAAAAAATCCTTTCTTTTTCAGGTCAATATGTAAAGCACCGTCTTTAGGTCTAAAATGTGTTATAACTGCGTCACGCCGACCCGGACCCGACCAGCCTTCTTTTATTTTAGGAGCCCCATTATTATTTTTTCCCATCTTTTTAACTCCAATTAAATTCTAATATTTAAAAAAATTAAAGTTATCTTATTTATTTAAGCTAAAATCTCTTATTATAAATTAAATAGCGATAGATATGTGATTTAATAAGAAAAATATAATTTATCTAATAATGACTAATTGACCTAGTGAAAAAACTCGAGCTGTTTTTTCAGAGAGAGATGTGTTTGTATTCGTTCGTGAAGGAATCAAGTGGTTGGTAATATGGCGGACAATTATTCCACTTTCCCCGAAAATATAAACAGAATATTATTTAAAAAATAATTAAATTAATATGTGTAATTAAATATGTAATTGTTGGTGAAAAATCTTATGAAAACATTACAAATTCGAATACCTGAAGATTTACTTAAAAAAGTTGATGATTTTATTGAAAAAGGGCTTTTTTGAAGTAGAAGTCACGTATTAAGGGAAGCATTAACGAAATACATATCAGAATTTAATTATACAGGTTCAATTCCATTTATAGTTGGACCTTTTACTCCTTCTGAGCTTGAATTATTAAAAAAAAACCCTAAAAAATCACTTGAAATTCGAAATTCTCAATTATTAGAAGTTCAAAAAGTGCTTAAAGAACTTAATAGGTAAAATTTTATGGATATTCTATGTGGATGACTCATTTTAAAATAAAAAACATGAATAATGAAAAAAAATTAAAAAAATTTTAATAAATCAATTAAAAATTAAGCTCCTTAATCTCTGAAACCGTAATAGATGCTAACGAGTAGTAATAATGATTCTCGCAGTGAAATTTCATAGAATGGCAATGTCAACATAATATAATCCCACTCTATTGTAAAACATATTAATGAGGTAATTACAGCAATTAAAATCGCCAACGATAGTAAATTTTTACCTTTTTGCTCCAACCAGGTAGGGGGCAATTCTAATAGATATTCAATAATTTCAGATACGGCAAGAGATGCATAATCCATTTTTAAAATTTCATTTTCAAACTTCTTTTTTTCTCTGGATTTGACAATATCTCTAAAAAAGGCACCAACGATAAATAGCCCAACTATTAGTAAAAGATCGATCATTGTAGCAGTAGTAGCTTCAACATTAACATTTGGTCCTAAGGCATTTATAATAAATATTGTTGTTATTATTATAATCAATAAAAGCCTTACTGAATACTTTGGTATATAAAGAGGATATTTCTCCGTTTCTTTTTCTTCTTCAGCTATTTCAGGTTCTTTAATCTCCTTAACAATTCTCTTTAATTTTTCCAGGCGACCTTTTCTTGCCTGAAAATAAAAAGCTACCAAAACGAAAATGGCATCAATTAATAACCGAGGAACCGGTTCTCCTTTAATTAAATAAGTAAAAGGAAACGACACAATTAGGAGAGTTATTAACGCTCTGACCGTTCCACGAGGCATTCCGAGTGGTTGTCCTTCAATTTTATTGTTCATAACAAAACGTTTTATTATACACCAAACTATTAGAACTCCGCCTAAAATCCAAGTTATCATAATAATTTTATATTGATTTATTATATTTAAATTCATATAGTCTTTCTGACATATTATTTCAACTGTTCGTTAAAAATTTATAAATATTTATAAAATTCTATAAAAATCCAAAATTAATTATACTCTCTCGTTTTAAATCTTCATTTCCCTATGTAGATTTAAAATATATTGTGGTTAAATTAGCGTAAAAAAAGAGCTTTAGCTACACAAAATTAAAAAGTCAGATTTTTTAATTAAAAAGTTAATAGATGCGACTAAATAACAGGTATAAAATGCGGTAAAGAATAAAATTAACACTTTTACTCTGTAATAATGCTTAAATATTGTGTAGATTTTAAGTTAAATGAAAATTCATCTTTTTTATATGGAATTATCTTTATTAATGGCAAAAAATTCGCTAAGTAGAGAGAAATCCCTCTTATTTCCTTTTTATTAAGGAAAAGTTTAACATAATCAAATTTAAAAAATCCAAATTGTCTATATATTTCGTGCAAAGTTCCAATCTGATGAGTTCTTAAATATACCGAATGAAAAATATTAGAATTGAATTTCTGTGGGAAAATGATGGTACCAATTTTATAATGAGGAATACCACCATCCAGTATACAATTTAAATGATTTACTCTTACCTTAACTCCGTAAATTGGAAAAATTTCATGGTAAAAATATTTTGGAAAACGAGCAAGAATAAACTCTGGAAAAATATTTTGGATTTCCACGGGAATTTGTTTTATCTGTACATTCTCGAAATTTTCTTTGATATTATTCTTATTTTCAATCGCAAGTGAAAAATGTTCTCCCCCTCTGGCGCGTATCGCATCTTTAAATGGTCTAATTTCTAAATGTAAGTGTGGACTCGACCAATAGGCAAAATATCCATTTCGAATCGTCTTTCCTATGGGGTCTCCTCTTTTAATCTGTTCCCCTACTTGAACACTTGGTTTGACATGTAGAGTTTTATATAAAACTTCTGAATTATTAGGATTATTAATTAAAATAAGATAGTCCTTATCAACGCCATTTAAAAATTTTGGCTTCGGTGCCGATAAAGTTTTTGTCTTTAATACCTTTCCTGAAACTGGACTAAGTACCTCGTAATTTTCTAATGAATGATTATAATATATGTCAATAGCAAGCCCATGCTGATGAGCGTAATATGGTGAGGTTCCTATAGTGAAATGACTTGTTTGCGGAATTGATACTAACGCATCTTTCGTGTTCACGATATCGTAAAGATCTGATTTTGACATTAAACTCTAATTAAAGTCATTTATTAAGTATTAAAAGATAGATACTCCTAAAAATAATAATAATAAAAATAATAATAATACTTCTTCTTCTTATGAATCCAGAAAAATGGTATGAAGTTGTTGAACATAAGGATTATTTAATTGTAATTCGTGAAAGGTTAAGCGATATTGACCCGCGTTATAACACAACTTATATTAATTTATTTTTACTTATAGGATCACATTCTGCCTTATTGATTGATACGGGATGTGGATTATTTCCTCTTAAACCGATTGTTAAACAATTCATTAACGAAAAAAAGCTCTTTGTAATTAATACTCATTCACACTTCGATCACATTGGAGCGAATGGAGAATTTGATGAGGTGTTCATACACGAAAAAGAAAGTAAAGCTATTAACATGCCTCTCAATCTCTCGTTTTTAAAAGATTTACCTAGTAAATATGTGAAGCTTTATGGAGATAGAAATTACATATTACCACCCGCTTCATAAGTAAGCATCTTAGAGGAAAATCAAGAATTTAATTTGGGAAATGTCATTATTAAATTCATTTACAGTCCAGGACATTCTCCAGGTTCTATTTCTCTTTATACTAACAAATCCGAGCTTTTTACGGGAGATTTAGCGCATTATGGTGCTATGTTTCTTCCTCCTAAAGATCAATGCTCCACGGTATTAGAAAGCATTTCAAAGTTAATCGATTTATGCGAAAAGAATAATATTCAGGAAATTTATCCTTCTCACGAGGAATTTCCAGCTGGTGAAGATCTTCTAATTGACCTCTATAACAGCATTGAACATTTAGATGATTTTTGGAATGACCGAACTGCAGACGATTTTAACAAAGCCTGGGTTATTAACCAAGGGAAGTTCAAATTTCATATAAGAGTGAGTGAACACCTTACACCAAGACAAGTATATGGATTATAATTAAACTCTGTGAAGGCGTATAATTGAAATTAAGTTAATTAACATTGAAAGATCTGTTGTATCTGGATCATCCCTTTTTGGATGCCACCCAAACAACATTTTAGCTGCTTTTTTATAGTTTGCAGTGTAATATTTTAAGATACTATGCTTTTCTTCATAAGAATCCACAAATTCTATGCGTGGTTTAAAACGATGAAATCCATATCGAATTTGTGCAGCATCTGGATTTGCTCGTAAGTTTTTCAACCAGACTGAGTTTTCACCTCTAGCAGAAAAAATCGTCATTACTCCATCAATTTTACGGTATTCTAACGGTGTTTTTCTTAATTTTCCAGTTTTTCTTCCCTTCGTTGTTATAATCAAGATTATTCTTCCAAATCCTAAAAGGGGGAGTATTCCTAATTTATAGAAAGGAAGGGTAAAGTATTTGTTCATTTTTTTCCATCGTTTTAGTGTTTTTTCCCTTTTGCCCTCATCTGCTTGAATGAGATTATACAGAATTGATCCGGAACGAGGAAGAACTTCCTTCTCGTATGATTTTTTCATTTTTTCAAATTTCTACTTACAACTTTTATAAATACAAACCAATTAAGATATTATTACAATGAATTATCTAAAGATAAATTTTTTTAAAATAAGACTTGAGTGAAAGGTTAGCATTCACTGCTCTTTTTAAAAGCACGACTGATAGCTTCCATGCGAGATTCATCTCTAAAAGATTCTAATGTGCTAATAAATATCGCTTTTGTTAGACATGCATCAATGCATTGAGGTTTCATACCATTTTCGGCATCTATAAGCTCCTCCTTCATTCCCATACATAGATCGCAAGATATCGCCCATTCCTCTTCAATCCTTACACGTTTTCCAATGATTCTTTTGATTAAGGGAATATATTCAGTCTCATGGATGAACGAACAGATTGACATACAAGCTTCGCAACTCACGCACCTTTCAGGATTCACTACGATGAGATGATATTCTTTTTGCTTGTTTTTCATGATTACATGCTTTTTTTAGAAATAAAATTTTTTTCTATATATTAAGAATTGAAAAAACAGGCTTTAATTAATTTTATTAAAATTTATTACGGAGATCCTTTTCATATTAAATAAATGGAGATAAAAAACATTTGGATATGTGGTGTAGGAGGAGTTGGCGGATATTTTGGTGGTAGGATTGCTCATAAAATATCACGCTTATTACTTGAAAAATATAAAATATATTTTTTAGCGCGTGGACCACATTTAGATAAAATAAATGAAATTGGTTTGGAACTCTATACATCTAATGGAGAAAAATTAATCTGTAAACCAACATTAGCTTCAGATGATATTAACGAATTTTCCGTTCCAGATTTATGTTTAATTTGTGTGAAAAGCTATGATTTAGATAATTTAATAAAATCAATTAAGGAAAAGTTAACAGATCATACTATCATCATTCCTTTAATGAACGGTATTGATATTTACGATAGAATTAGGAAGAATTTAAAAATATGTATCGTGCTTCCTGCATGTGTATATGTAAGATCACATATTGAAAAACCGGGGTTAGTAATACAAAGTGGAAATCCGGGTTTCTTTTATTGTGGATACGACCCTAAGTATCCTAATTTTAATTCTCAAATTGTCATAGATTTTTATAAGGACATGGAAATAAAATTAAATTGGCGAGACGACCCATTTCCTGCTATTTGGGAAAAATATGTTCTAGTAGCATCATTTTCCTTGGTTACTGCTCATACAGGTCAAACTATGGGCGGAGTTATAAACGACGAGAATTCCCTTGGTATGTTAAAAAAAATAATGAAAGAGATCGTATTGATTGCCGAGAGAAAGGGGATTAAACTCGCCGATAATATAATAGAAGAAACGATCGAGTTTTGCAAAGATTATCCAGATGTTAAACCTTCTTATCAAAGAGATGTAGAAAAGGGAAGGAAAAATGAAGGTGATTTATTCGGAGGTGCATTGATTAGAATGGGGAAAGATCTGGGAGTCCCTACACCAATGACTGCTTCTATTTTTAAAGATAGAGAATAATTATAGAGAATTAAATAAATACAATTAATGATTTTAACGAATATATTTAAATAAAGTGAAGAAATTTTAAGTAAAAGGATGAGGTTTTAATGAAGCAGGAAGATGGTAATAAAATATACAGAGATTTTCCGTTAAACAAAATTCCCTGGATATATGAGACACCCCCAGACATTTTGATTGAATTGATTAATAGTGGTAAAATTAAACCTTGTAAAACCGTTGATTTAGGCTGTGGTACTGGTAATTATGCAATTTATCTCGCAAGTAAAGGATTTACTGTTACGGGAATTGATATTTCCTCCGAAGCTATATCAATTGCTAAAAAAAGTGCTAATGAAAAAAATGTTAAATGTAACTTTCTTATTGCTGATGTTAATGGTGATTTAAGCGATATCGAACACGATTACGATTTTGCATATGATTGGGAATTGTTACACCATATATTTCCTGAAAGAAGGCAAAACTATGTTAAAAATGTATATAGTTTACTTAATTCAGATGGAATATATCTTTCTGTTAGTTTTAGCGAGAACGATCTCAGTTTTGGAGGAGGGAAATACAGAAAAACTCCTTTGGGTACTGTGTTGTACTTTTCTTCTGAAAATGAACTAAACGATCTTTTTAGTCCTTTTTTCAATATAGAAGAATTAAAAACAATAGAAATTAGAGGAAAACCTGTATCTCATCTTGCTGTTTATTCTTTTATGAAACGTAAAAATCTGTAGCTGAGGGATATAATGAAGAACTCGTAACCCAAGAGATTTTTATTATTTTAAGTTTCTTTAATTGGATCATATTCCTCTTCTTCCATTCCGAAAGTCCAAGCAATTCTTTCGTTCTTTTCATATAAAGGCGAGGACCTCTCTGCCAGCTTGAATATAGTGTTCCATTTCTTATTCTGTGAGCGTGTCCCGTAGCTTCTCCCTCAACGATTATGTCTATGTCAAGTTTACGCTTTTTTTTTGGAAGTTCATCAATTTTTTTAAACAATACATCTCCTTGTCGGTATACAATTCCCTTGAACTACTCGCCCTTAAAAGGTCGAGATTCCTTTTTCCTCGAAAATTGCCCGAAGAGATTCCGAAGAATCTCTTTAGGTCTTACATCTTCTCCAAAGGCATGACTTCCCGTTGTTCCAACGGTAGTGGTATCATCGTGGATGATCGTAATATGTTTCTCTTCTCGTAAGATTCTCATGCCTTCCTTTTTTAGATTAATAGACGCATTTTCGTCTCTTTCGTCCGTAGTTCCGCAATCTAAACAAGTCCACGCTCTTTCTTGTAAGGTAAGGTTGTTGTTTTTCCAACCGCAGCGTGAACAAAGTTTGCTTGACGCAAAAAATCTATCAACGAGAACGAAATGCGTTCCTTTCCATTCCATTTTATATTTTAAATAGGTCGTGAATTGAGACCACGAAAAATCTAACGAAACCGATTTTGAAAGCCCCGAATTGAACTTTTGCATCCCTTTAACATTTAAGTCCTCTAAAATGATGGCATCAAAGGTATCGGCTAATTTTCTGGTGAGCTTGTGAGTCCAATCTTTTTTCCGATTGCATATCTTCTCGTAGTGCCTTGCTAATTTCAATCGTGCTTTTTCTTGGTTCTTAGAACCTTTCTTCTTTTGCGAAAGTTCCTTGTGGAGTTTCTTGGTCTTTTTCTCTTCGGAACGATAGAAGCGTGGGTTCTCCAATTTCACAATATCGTTCACCAAGAATTCGTTTGCCGACATATCAAACGCAGTTATATCTCGTTCGCGTATTATTTGTTTCTCGTTCGCGTCATCTTGAGCTTCTAAGGTGAAAGACACGAAATATCTATTCGATTTCGTCTTTTTGACGGTGGCATGTTTGATCTTTTCGGAAAACACCCTCTCATCGTTATATTTTATCCATCCTAATTTCGGTAACTTTACTTTCTTTCGTTCAAAATCAATCTTGATATTTCTATTCGTTTGTTTGGTCATATAGCTTTCCTTTCCTTTCCCTTCCTTGACTTGAATTTCGGAAAGCCGACTTTACGACCATTCTTCAAACCGTTAAAAAAGTTTTGATACGCCTCAAATAACTGTTCTCTTGAGGATTGTAATGCAATGGAGTCAGCTTCTTTTAGAAACGGAAACTCTACTTTGTATTGTTTTTCGGTTTTATATTTATACTTCTTAAGAGCGTCCTTATCGTCCTTTAACCATTCATAGACTTCTCTCCTCTCGTTTAACATCTGGTTAAAGATGAAGCGACTACAGCCTATTGTCTTGTGAAGTTGAATCCGTTGCGTCTTATTCGGATATATCCGAACATTCATAGCTTGAATCATTTACTCGTAAAAAGAAGGAATCATCATTTAAATGGATTACGGGGCGGTGGTTTTTTGATTTTTTCTCCGAAAAAATAAGGCTCAATTCCTCACCCCCATAAATAGGGGTGTTTTCTTGAGCGGTCAGGATAAAATAATTTTCTCAACACGTTCTCTAATTTCTTTTAGTACAAATTTTCTAAAATTTTTAGCTGATAAGATTTTAGGTCCTACCGTGATTGGTTCCGTAATTTTTACATTTAATTTAAGATCGGCCTCAACTTTTGCCGCTCCCAGAACAACTCCGAATATATAATAAAATAACTCAACAGTGTCAGTTTCTTTGATTACTTTATCGTTTATTGCTTGTTTTACTATCTTTAGATTTTGCTGAATTAATTGGAATGGTTCATAAGCTTGTTCTAATGGGCCAATTTTCTTGGAAGGAGGGGCGGAAATTAAAAACATCATCTGAAATCGATGATAATCAGCGCTCATAAAATCCAAGAAAAATTCTGATGTTTTTACCCATAGATCGACGTAAGATCCTTGGTAGACATTAACAATTTGATTAAATCCTTCTTGAAATTCATTAAAATATTTTGTTCTAATGGCAATCCAAAGTTCTCTTTTACTTTGTACATAATTATAAAGATTTGTTTGCGACATGTCCAAATTTCTAGCTAATGCTCGCATGCTAAAACTGTGCGTTCCATCTTTAACAAACAATTCTTTTCCTGCCTCTAAAATGTTATTAAATTGTTCGGCTTTCTTTTCTGGTGCCCGTGCTCTTGATTTTTTCTTCATTTTTTCTATTACTACTGTGCGAATAAATTCCTTAAAATGTTTCTTCTGTACCAAACTTATCTGTTAAAAGATCGAACTTAAATGTACACCTAACATCACCTAATAAGGTGCATTTAATCTCTTCACCATCAACTTCAATTCCTAATTCTTCTAATACTCCTTGAAAAATACCTTGATAAAGAATACATAAATTTTTTGCAATAATATTATCCTTTTCTTCTGTTGATATTCCATCCTCCACAAAAACTAGGATTGAAGTCTCTTTAAAAATAGGGATTATAAGCCCATATCCTAAACTTTCGAAAATTTTAAGGACATTGAAAAAAACTGATCTTTTGTCAGATAAGTTTTCTTTACTCCAATCTTTTATTTCGGGATATATTTTTTGAAGAAATATTTTTGCAATACTTTTACCAACCCAAATAACTATATCTTCACTATTAGATCCCGCAAATTCAGAAAATTCGATTATATCTATTGGTCTTAGCATTATTAAAGGTAAATTTTCACCTAAAAATAAGTGCCCTAATTCCTCGTCAATGTTAATTTGTCCTTCCATCTTAGATTTTTTAAATTTCTTGGGCATATCTTCTTATATTAAACTTTGATTTTTAAATAATCATTTATTGTTTCATTAATTATTAAATCTTTTTAAATTGGATTTTAGAACAATAACCTTCTAATTATTTATAAAAAATTGGTAATTTCTATAAAATTCCAAAATTTATTCCAATTATCAACCTTTCCTTTGGAGGAAAGACCAGCCATAAGGTTATCAGGCTGTTCGCTCGTCACCGAGTTCAGGACATGCTTCATTTTTGAGGTTTTAATCATCACTTCGGAAGTCTTGAAGGACGTTATCCCGCTATGCTTGAAAAAATCGTGAAGTTTAGCCCAGCTATAGTAGGGACTGCTTGGTTTCAAACGGGGCTTTATAACGTCCCCGACTTGTGCAAGCAACCACTTATAGAG
>JAUWBH010000118.1 GCA_030605085.1 Promethearchaeota archaeon
CAAGCTTCCTTATTATCACATACCAAGCAAGAATAAGGATGTTTACTTAAGATTAATTTTAATATTTCTTTCCTTAGTTCTTGGAGTTCGTCATCTATAGTAATTACAATCATATTTTTTTCAGCTGGAGTCGTACACGCAGTGGGAAAGCCTTTTATACCTTCTATTTTAACAATACATAAACGACAGCCTCCCCAACCCGCCTTTAAACCTTCAATATAGCATAAAGTAGGAATATATATTCCTGCGTTACTTGCAGCTTGTAAAATAGTCTGACCTTCCGAAAATTCTACGATTTTACCATCTATCTTTAAGGTTAAATTTTCGCTCACACTTGTTCCATTTCTCAAGTTTTTATAATAATTTGTTTAAGAAAATATTAATTTCATTTTATTTAAAAAATTATAAGGCAAGAATGATAATAGGTACTATTTAGTTTTGAGAGAAATTAGTTTTTTAAACCAATTAAGCTTTTTATTTTTCCACTCAATAGTTTGATCTGCAGGGATAATAAGTTGTTCAATTAATCCATGTGAAAGAGCAGAGTTTATTACTTTTTCTCCTTTTTCTGTTCGAATTATTATCATTGAATAGCCTTTTGGTGCTCCAGCAGCTCCAATGCTAATGTCGGAGAATAGTCCCGTGAAATCATCGCATTCATGGCAATGATTTCTAACAGCGGGATCTAAGGTTTTAATATTCACTTCGAATTCTTCATTATTTTTGTCAGTCATAAAGAAGTTCTTTTTAATCCAAGTTTTTTGGATATTTTTTGGGTTGACCTTTGTTTCTTTTCTCAGAATATCGTATAATTTATCGTAATTAAAATTTTCAAAACAGAAGAGACTAAGTATATATTTAATAACATGAGTTGGTTTGATATGTAAGAGTTTCATCTTGCTTACTGCTCTACATTGACAAGGTGTTCCAATAAAAGCTACGCGCATTTGTTCAATGTCAATGATTCTTTCTTTTGTAAGTATTTCATGAGGGATATTATATAATTCTTTTAGAGGTAATGTTTGAGAGGAAATCGAATAACGCGTTCCCGCTGATTTTACCAGGTCTTCTTTATTAAATATAATTTTTGGGATTGGCTCAAATTTTTCATCGTATTCTGAAATAATAGCTGCATCGATTTCATTTTCATCAAATAAGTATGTTAAAATTGTTGAAACTATACCTCTATCTTGTCTAACTTTCTCAATGCCCGTGTTTGTTGTTTTAGCCGCGAGTAATTTAATAACATGGCCAAGTTCATCTTCAATACAGTGGACATCGTTCAATTTTTCCAATAATGTTGTGGTTTGGGGACAAATATAATAACACACCCCACATTCAGTACAATTTTCGGCGTTTTTATCTGATTTAAATTTTGGAGTATACTTATCCATTTCGATAACATCAAAACTCTGACTTTCGCAATGCGCTATACACGCCCCACACGCACAACAAAGACTTGTTTTAATAATCTCCTCTTCAAGGTCTTTGAAAGTCTTTACATCTTCGTTCAAGTCTTTTTTTGCTTTTGCTTTCGTCATATTTTATCATCCTATATTCTTTATTTTTTAATTATATTCAACTTCTATTAGTTCAGTTTTCTTAAGAATTTTCGATTCTCCTAGCTTTTTTATTTTTTCTGTAAATTTTGTAATTCGTTCTGCAAATTTTTTTCCTTCACTCGCAGATATTTGATGAATCTCAATCCTTTCCTCTTCAATCCCTATTTTTTTCAATAAATTCCTTAAATGATCCAAACGGAGATAGGCATTTTCATTTCCAGAGATATAATGACAATCTCCAAGATGGCAGCCTGATATAAACACGCCATCAGCACCTTCCAAAAAAGCGTGCAAAATGTAGCTCCTAGCCATGCCTCCAGTACACATTACGCGAATAACTCTTATGTTTGGAGGATATTGATAGCGGCTAACACCAGCTAAATCTGCCCCCGCGTAACTACACCAATTACAGAGAAATGCGACGATTCTAGGTTCCCAACTCTTAGCTAATGATTGAACAGCTTCACTAATCATTGGTCTAATTTGAGCACTTCCAAAGTGTTGCATAGTAATCGCAGAAGTAGGGCATTCAGCAAAACATGTTCCGCAGCCTTTACAAACAGCCCTAATCACATGGGCTTTCTTCACATTAGTAGCGTATAATCCTATTTGTTTAGGAAGCTCAATCAATTCAATAGCTTTATAAGGACAAATTTCGGCACATCTACCACATCCTATGCATTTCTCTTCATTTACATATGAAGTTATACCTTCTGTTTTTAAAAGATCTTTAGATAAAATTGTTACAGCTCTGGATGCTGCCGAATTTGCTTGAGCAATACTTTCACTTATATTTGCGGTTCCTCGTGCGGTTCCACATAAAAATATTCCATCCGTAGCAAAATCAGACGGTCTTAATTTTACATGTGCTTCTAAAAAAAAGTAATCTTCATTAAGAGGTACCTTTAACATCTTAGCAAGATCGGAATTTTCTTCAGGCGCAACAATACCAGTACTCAAAACTACTAAATCTGTATTTATCTTAAGTTCTTTCAAATCAGGTCTATTTACCAAAACCTGAATTTGTCCATTTTCTTTCTTTACTTCTGGTGGTTTATTTTCCTCAAATCTAATAAAGATGATTCCCTTATCCCTTGCTAAATTATAAAATTTTTCCTTAAAACCATATGTTCTTATATCACGATACAGAACTACTATATTAAGGTTTGGATTAATTTCTCTTGCTTTTAATGCATTTTTTATAGCTTCAGCACAGCATATCCTACTGCAATACGGATGTTCTTCATTTCTAGAGCCAACGCACTGAACCATAACCATTGATTTTAGATCTTTTATTTTCTTGTCATTTGTAAAGAGAATTTCTTCTAATAGTGATTGAGTTGTAATTTTTTCGTCTTGACCATATAGAAATTCATTATTCTTTGGTTCATATTCTTTTGCCCCCGTTGCCACAATAATTATGCCATGAGAAACACTTTTCGTATCTTTTTCTTTTCCATAAGTTATCTCTGTTGTGAAATTACCAATAAATCCATCAACATAATTAATTTCAGCATCGAGAAAAACATCAATAAATTTATGATTACTGACCTTTTGTATTAAATCTTGAATAAATATTTGAACATCATTATTTTCCAGAGTTTGATAAATTTTATTTGCATAACCACCCAGATTTTCACTTTTTTCAACTAAATATACATGATATCCTTGTTCTGCAAGGTTAAGTGCAGCTGTCATTCCAGATACTCCTCCGCCAATTATCACTCCACGGTGAATTACTTCTACTTGTTGTTCTTGCAATGGAATTAATTTCCGAGCTCTGGCGATCGCCATCCTGACCAAATCTTTTGCTTTAACTGTAGCTTCTTCAGGTTCGTGCATGTGTACCCAAGAACATTGATCTCTTATATTCGCTAAGTCGAAAAGGTATTTGTTCAAACCTGCTTCTCTAATTGTTGCTTGAAATAATGGTTCATGCGTTCTTGGTGTACATGAAGCAACTATTACTCTATTTATTTTATACTCTTTAATTTTTTCCTTCATGTTTGCTTGTGTATCTGCTGAGCATGTATACAAATTTCCTTCAGCATAGACAACATTAGGTAACTTACTCGCGTATTCAACAACTTCCGGGACATTAACTACCCCTGCAATGTTAATTCCACAATGACAAATAAACACTCCAATTCGAGGTGGTTCTCCATTGATGTCAATTTCTTCAGGAAGTTCCTTTTTCGTAATTAATGTATTTCTGGCTTCGGATAATAGAATATTAACAGCTCCAGCAGCAGCGCTTGCTTCGACAACGGTTTCTGGAATATCCTTAGGTTCTGAAAACATTCCACATACATAAACGCCCTCCTTGGAGGTGTTCACAGGAGTGAATGTATTCGTTTTACAAAAGCCATATTCATTTAATTCAATATTTAATTTTTCAGCTAATTCTTGAGCACTATGATGAGGTTGGGCCCCTACGGAAAGAACTACAAGGTTAAAAATTTCTTCTACAACTTTTCCATCCTCAGTTTCATAACTAATTTTAAGGTCTTTAGTTTCTGGGTTTTCTTTAATTGATGCAATCCTCCTTCTAATATATCTTACACCATATTCTTCTTTTGCTCTTTCGATATATTTGTCAAAATCTTTTCCACACGCTCGGACATCCATTGTAAAGATAGTTGGCTCAATTAAATCCATGTGTTCCTTTGCTATTACTGCCTCTTTAGCAGTATATATACAACATACAGAAGAACAGTATTCAATTCCGATGCTTCTATCTCTTGATCCAACGCATTGTAAAAAAGCAATTTTTCTGGGTATTAAACCATCAGAAGGACGAATTATTACTCCTGAATGTGGCCCACTGGCGCTTAGTATCCGTTCAAATTGAGTACTTGTAACCACATTTAAATATTTTCCATAACCATAATTTTCTATAAGTGAGGGATCATACTCATCAAATCCGAGAGCTAAAATTATTGCTCCCACATTTAGCTTAATGTCTTTATCTTCAAGAGTATAGTCTACTGCTTCTGCTTTACATATCTCTTGACAAATACCACATCCAATACATTTATTTTTATCAATTGAAAACACTAAAGGTATAGCTTGAGGAAATTTCACGGATATTGCCCCTCTATTAGAGAGTCTTTCGTTAAATAAATCAATTGCTTCGATAGGACAAGTTTGAGCGCACACTCCGCAACCTGTACATTTTTCTTGATCTAAATATAAGGATTTTTGTACGATGTCAACTGTAAAATTACCAGGTTGCCCCTCAATTTTCTTAACAGTAGAATTGATTAAAATATCAATGTTCTCATGGCGTCCTGCAGCCACCAACTTTGGGGCAAGGATACATATAGAACAATCATTTGTTGGGAATGTTTTGTCTAGTTGTGACATTGTTCCACCGATACTCATTGTTGATTCCACTAAAAATACTTTATACCCGGAATCTGCAAGGTCCATGGAAGCTTGAATACCTCCAATCCCTCCCCCAATAACTAAAACAGCACCGACCTTTTCCATTATTTTTCCTCCATTGTTGCTATAAAAGTGGGAACATCCTCTATTATACTCTCAAGATCGGCCAAACCTTTCGATCTTAGTGCTATTATATGCTCAAGTACTTTATTTGGTTCCAGATTAATCTCTTTGGATATTTCAGGAACAGATTTCGCCTTATCTTTTATCTTTACTAATATTTTGTGACGATAAAATTCTTCATAAATTGCATCATCAATAATCAAATCGTAATCCTCTTTTGGAATAATCTCATTATACACATTTCCTTCTGTAGTAATTAATCTCTCTCGAGCAACTAATGCTCGAAGTCTTTTACAAGATAAAGCGAATTTGACTGCGTTAAGATCGTCGACTACAGCTTCCTTTTTTTTCTCATCTTTTATCGAAGATGGTCCTAATTTATGAATATGTTCTGTGAAATCGTTTACTAACTGTGCAAATCTATTTCCTTCAGAAGCGGAGACCCAATCTAAACGAAATCGTTCAGAAAAACCAATAATTTCTAAAATTTTACTTAACATAGACATTTTCATCTCAGCTTCGTAGTTTCCACTTATATAATGACAATCTCCAAGATGACAACCCAAAACGAGAATACCGTCAATGCTGTTTAAGAAAGCTTCAATAATAAAAACGGGATCGACCCTTCCACTACACATTACTCTTATTACTTTAATGTTGGGAGCATATTGGATTCTACTAACGCCTGCAAGATCTGCTCCCGCATATGAACACCAATTACATAAAAATCCCAATATATTAGGCTCGAACTCCATTTTATAATCCTCCACAGGATAATATTTCTGAAATAATTTGTTCACTAGTAAAATGATGGATTGTTATGGCATTTACTAGACAGCTGGCCCCACACACACCACATGCTTTACAGAGGACTTTATTAACAGATACAATCTTCTCCTCGTTTTTTGAAATTGCATTATAAGGACACATTTTTATACATACTCCGCATCCTATGCAAATATCATTGTTAACTTCTGCAGTAGATCCTTCTACCTCTATAACATCTTTAGATAAGATTCGGCTAGACCTAGAAGCGGCTGCATTAGCTTGGGATATACTTTCACGAATATCCGCAGGCCAATGTGCAGACCCACAAATATAGATACCATCTGTTGCAAATTCAGAAGGACGGAGCTTTACGTGAGCTTCTAAAAAGAAATTGTCCTCTTGTTGAGGTACTTTCAACATTTTTGCGAGTTCTGTAGAATCTTCATGTGCAATAAGAGGAGTTGATAAGACTACTAAATCATGCGTAATATTAACGTTATAATTTAACATTTTACTATATACTTCAACATGTTTCTCTTTGACAGATGGCGGTTTCTCTGGTAGATATTTAATGAATAGAATACCCTTTTCTCTAGCTTTTCTGTAATAATCTTCATAAATCTTCCCATGTGATTGTATATCTCTAAATAATATTGTTATATTAGAATCGGGATTAATTTCTTTAATTAACATAGCATTTTTGATAGCCGTCATGCAACATATATTAGAACAATAATTTCTCTCTTCATTGCGAGCACCAACACATTGAATCATTACTACATTTTGACCGTTAACTTTATTATTTTTCAATAATTGTTCTAACTCTAATTGACTAATAATATTTTTACCATTATAACCAAATAATCCCTTTGGGTTCAGTACATTCGCACCAGTGGCTAAAATAATAATACCTGCTTGTATTTTAGAAATATTTTCTCCTTTCTTTACTGAGATAACAAAATTTCCTATAAAACCATCTACTTTTATTGGAATTGTGGAAGTTAGAACCTTTATATTGGGATGATTTTCTACTATATCTATTATTTCTAATATTTTTGAAGCATCTTCTTGAATTGGATACAGTTTATTGAGGGATTTTACGATTCCACCTAACTCTGATTCTTTCTCTATTATAGTTGTTTGAAACCCTTGAGTTGCTAAACCCAAAGCAGCGTTCATACCCGCAATACCTCCTCCAATAATTAGGGCAGTGGGATTAACTTCAACTTGAACTTTTTCTAAAGGTTGCAATAAAGCTGCTTTACTTACTCCCATTCTTATTAGACCTTTTGCTTTTTCTGTACCTTTCTCAGGTTCTTTCATATGAACCCAAGAATCTTGATCTCTGATGTTCACCATTTCAAATAAATAAGGGTTTAAACCAGCCTCATAACAAGTAGTTCTAAACAAAGGCTCATGCGTCCGAGGGGTACAAGATGCCACTACAACGCGATTTAAATTGTGTTCTTTTATATTCTCTCTTATTTCGGTTAATCCAACTTCAGAACACGTATAAATGTTATCAGCAGCATAAACTACATTTGGCAATGTCTTAGCATATTCTGTTATACTGTGAACATCCAATATTCCCCCAATATTTGTACCACAATGACAGATAAATACGCCAATTCTTATATCTTCCATTTTATCAACCACATATTACTATTTCAGCTGCTTTTTCCGCAGCTCCACTTGCGTCTATGACAGTATTTGGTATATCCATAGGTTCTTTGCAGGTACCACACAAGAAAATACCTTCCTTTGAAGATAATTGCGGTTGATATACTTTTTCCTGGAAAAAATTATATTTATCGAGCTCTACATCTAAAACTTCTGCTAACTTATTAGCATCCTTCTTAGGAACCATACTCGTGGCCAAAATAACTAAGTCAAAAGTTTTTTGTTTTACTTTTAAAGTATCGATTTCTTCGTATGAGACTATTGGATTTTTATCGTCATCTTCAGTTATCTTTGCTACTTTTCCTTGAATATAAGTTATAGCATATTCTTTAGCCCCTCTTTGGAGATATTTTTGAAAATCCTTTCCGGGAGCTCTTAAATCAATATAAAAAATAGAAGTTTCAATTGAATTATCATGCTCGTATGCAATCATAGCTTCTTTTGTCGTATACATGCAACAACACGATGAGCAATAAGGATTATATTTAACATCTCTAGATCCAACACAATTAATAAAAGCGAGCTTTTTAGGTTCTTTTTTATCGGATGGCCTTACCAAATGCCCACCTAAAGGTCCTGATGCGCAAATTAATCGTTCAAACTCTAAACCAGTTACGATATTTTGAATCTTTTTATATCCAAATCGTACTATTTCAGATGGATCAAAAACGTCATACCCGGTCGCAACTATTACTGAACCTACATTAAACTCGATTTCTTTATCTTTTTGGGAAAAATCTATCGCTTCTGCCCCACAAGCTTTTGCACATAGACCACATATTCCATAATTTAAATATAGGCATATTGTATCATCGATAAGATATACTGGAGGTACTGCGGATGGAAAAGCAATATATATCGCCCCGATAGTCTTTAAATTCGCGTCAAATTCATTAGGAATTCCTCTAATTGGACAAATAACTGCACAATCATCACACGTTTTACATGCATCCTCTTTAACATAACGGGCTTTTTTGAATACAGTAACCTTGAAATTACCTGCTTTACCTGAGATATTTTTTACTTCTGATAATGTATGAATTGTTATATTTGGATGACGATAACATTCTGCCAATTTTGGAGCTAAAATACATATAGCGCAGTCATTTGTAGGAAATGTTTTATCAAGCTGAGCCATTCGGCCACCAATACAAGAATTTTTCTCAATTAATTCAACACTTATTCCTCTTTCAGCTAGATCTAAGGAAGCTTGGATACCTGCTATCCCTCCTCCAATTACTAAAACACTATTTAATTTTTCTCCCATTAAAATACGCCTGAAATATTTTTCATTTAATTATTTAAACCAAAAAAAGCATTTCTCCAATAAAACTTGCTAAATCTACAATTTTTATTTTATTTTTTAACTTTGCATCCCCTTCATTTAAAGAGGGTTCATTAACATAACAATTGAAATGCGTTAAGCATTTTGGGCAAGGAACGATTAAATATTCTGCCCCCGTCTCAATTGCTTCAGTTATACGATTTTTTCTTAAAGTACGAGTAAATTCATTACATCCCATAAAAGCTGTAACACCACAACAATTAGCATCATCTTTTATGTTTTCCATCTCAATAAACTCAACACCAGGAATTTGTTTTATTAATTCTCTTGGTGCTTCGTATAGTTTACCACCTAAACGCCCTATACGACAAGAATCGTGATATGTTACTTTTATTTTAGTTTCTTGTGGAAATCTTAAATTTTCGAGGATTTTTTCTCTTAAAAAGAATTCTGAAAAATGGAGAACCTCAAATTCAAAATCTTTAATTATTTTTGGATAATCATATTTCCATGTTCTATATCCTTCAGCACATCCTAATATAATAGTTTTAACCCCTGCATCTCGATAAAGATTTACATTATATTCAGCAAATTTTTTGAAAGTTTCTGTATCCCCTTTACCCCAAAGAATGTCATGACCACAACATTTTTCGTTTAGAACAACTGGAATTATACCCACTTCATTTAATAAACTTATAATTGTTTTTGCCGAGTCAGTATATTTAATATCGAATTTATAAAAGATATCTCCCATTATAGGCAAACATCCAACAAAGTATGCAATTTCCCCTGAATTTGTGGTTTTTAACGAGGTTTCTTCTAAAAATTCTAATTTATTAGGAAGTAAAGCTTTTTCTGCCATTATTTTTGAAATTAACGGAAAAACCTCGTCATGTGTTTCACATTTAGAAATTTTTTTTTTTTCTAATTCATTATCTATGAAATTTTTTCTCAATTCTACAATTAATTCAGGAATTCTAACACCTACATTTTCTTGAGTCATTGGACAATATATTATACATTGTCCACATGTGAGGCAGTCCCATATATTATTAAGTTTTAAAGCCTCATCTATAGACAAAAAATTCAGATCTGTAATTAAATTCCGAGGAGAAAAAAGACCTAAATGAGATAACTGACAAACATTAACGCAACGATTACAACTGTAACAATAATTTGCCGCAGCGCGTACTTTTTCAATTACTTCCCTAGAGATCTCTTGCTTTTCCTTATTAATGTTCTCTCTTTTTTCAGATTCAGTCATAATATTAAAATTATAGTAATAAATCTATATATGTATAATTTATTGCTTATTTTATATCAAATTATTTTAAAATATTATTAAAACACTTAATTTTATAATTAAAAAAAACTTAAGTGATAAAATTGCACATAAAAAAAGGTGATTTGAATTGATATTGGGATTTAATGAAGAGAACTTTTCTATTTGCTGAGAAAAATCGTTATATGTTTGTTGGGTGAGTGTGGTTTGACACTTAAGAAAAAAAATTAAAAAATGATTAAAAAAAATAATGTTTTATTTAATTTGACGCCCTACTCCATAATAAAGCAAATACGCCCAAAGAAACACGGATAGCGAGATGATATCCCAAAGAAGCCTAATTTCATCCCTATTTATAGTGTTAGAGATAAACGTCCCGATAGTAATGAAGAAAAATCCGCACGTTCCTATAATGTAGTACTTCCACCTTTTTTTCAGAGTAATATCTTCAAATTTATTGTATACTTTTAACGAATAATATATAGTTGGAACTATTGCCATTACACAAGAAACCGCTAAAACATACGCCAAAAAAAACAAGCTCCATACCGGTCTCCAACCCGTGCTTTCGTTAATCGTTACTCCCCCAAACGGCAGAAAAAAAACCATGCCAAACAATATCGCCCCGTAAGTTAAAATAATCGTTAGCTGTTTTTTTGTGTTTAATATTTTCTCTGATCTTAATAAAATTAGGGTAAACACTAAAAGAAAAATACCACCAAAGGTTATGATATAATTAGTTAGAAAATTCAGAATTAGCACGATTAACTCGTCAGTAAGCGGCGCGTAGATAAAATTTATAAATACACCTATACCTGCACATATGTAAAATCCTGAAAATACTAAATTCAATCTTTTAGTATCTCTTTTTAGAACTTTGTAAACTATAAAGAAAAAACACGCGCAAACCATACCTTGAATGATGTATACTTGAATAAATCGAATCAGATCCATTTGCAACATCATATTCTAAACAACCTCCTTTTAAAAATATTTTTATTAAAGGATAATAAAATACTTTGTTTGTTCTTATTATTTAATGTTACCATAAAAAATTAGATAATTTTTAAAATATTGCAAAAGAAATTTAAATTACATTTTGTATTAAAATAATAGAGGGAAGATGAAAAAACTACAGTTTTTAACAGTTGCCATTTTGTTTTTTATATCGATGCTGTTTATTGGGATCATTCCCGCGACCGCAGAAATGGAACCTCAAGTATCTTCTACTTCTGTAATGGCAACTAAAGACGCCCATGTTGACGAAAGTAATCCTGATAGTAACTACGGGAGTAGTAATACTTTTTATATTGGCAGAGGGTTATCTGGTAAATTATATGAATCTTATTTTTATTTTCCCCTAAACGATATTCCAGATGACGATGCTGAAATTTCTATAGATATTTTGGCTGTATATGAGGACATGTCTTTGACTGTAACTTTGATAACAGAAAATTGGAACGAAAATTCGATAACTTGGAACAACAAACCTACACATGGGGAAATTATTACAACTTTTTATGTTGCGGCAGCACAATTTTATACGATTGATGTGTCTGATTATATAGAAGGGGATAGTCTTTCTATATGTATAAATGCGACTTATTCTGGTGTAAGTGATTACATCGTAGGATACACTAGTGAATGGGGGAGTGATGATTCAAAACCGCAAATAACCTTTTCAGGTAATGATGACGATGATGACGAAGATGACGAAGAAATCGACGAAACCAACGAAATTGACAATAAAAACAACAATGTCTCTTTCGTTTGGGACCTTAGTTTGATTATTGTAGTAATTGTAGTGATAATATTTTGTATCGCCAGTCCAGTATTAATAAGGTTAGCAATAACGAAAGATATAATAGAAAAGATAAGATCTAAAAAACCTAAACCTATTGGAATTCAAAAAAAAGAAATCGATAAATCTAAAATTGTAAAATCCGAACCAGAAAAAGTGATTATCGATAAATCCGAAGAAAAATCTTCAATAAGATTTTGCCCATACTGTGGAGTTAAAATACTTTCTAACGCTAAACACTGCGATTTATGCGGCAAAAATGTTAGCGATTAATTAAAATATTAAAAAAATAAAAAAAATTAAGAAAAAATAAAAAAAAGGATTATTTCTTTAATTTTTTAACTACACCGTAATATATAAGGTAAGGTGATGTTATTACCAAAAATATAGAAATAATGCTCCAGATGGTTCTAAAAGTTTGAACATTTAATGTATTCGAAAGGTATATACCGAACGCAAAAAAATATAATAGACAAGTTCCGATGATGAAAAATCTCCACCTCTTCTTAATCAACTCGTCTTGAAATTGCTTGTATATTTGTATTGAAATTATCAAGGTCGGTGTAAATCCTACTGCAAAAAGAAGTATTATTATGTATAGAAAGAAAACGAGGCTGTAAACGGGCTTCCATTCAGTACTTTCGTTTATTGTAACTCCTTCAGGGATTAAAACCATACATAACAATAATACCGCGTAAATTATTGTAATTATCAATTGTTTTTTTAATGTAATGACTTTCTCTGACTTTTGCAAAATTATAACGAACATTAAAAGAAATACGATATTAATTAAAAGAAAGAAAATCGTAGCGTAGTATAAAATTAACACAATTGATTCGTTAGTAAGAGGTGCGTAGATAAAGTTAATAAAAATTCCTATGGAGATAGTGAAATAACAACCACTAAGTGTTAAATTCAACCTTCTTTTACTATGCTTGAGGATCTTATAAGCAAAAAATAAGAAAAAAACGCCGATCAATCCCTGTGCTATATATACTTGTAGAAACCTAGTCAAATCCATTTGTTGGACAAGAAACAATACCATTAAGGGGGTCGCCTCCAATATTTTTTTTAACATTAAATTTTTTTTATATATAGGTTAAATTCTACTTATATAATTTTTTGCCAAAATTACCAAATAATCTAAAATTTTTTTGGATTTACCTTATTTACTATGGGGTCGGTCTTCAAACAAAACAAAAATAAATCCTATTTTTTATTTTTTTACAACAATTGAACAGGTTGGTTATTTTTTTGCATCTCAAATTTTATTTTTTCGCATTACCATTAAATAAATAAGTCACATAAATAATTAGAATAATTGATCTCAATGTAATTAGAACTTATTAGTTCTTTTCCTAAAATTAAATCTATCGTAATAAATATTTTAAAAGAGAACTTAATGTCAACCAATTCAGACGAATCAGATAATCTAATGCGAGTAAGGGGTATTGGACCTACGGCAGCTTCAAGGTTATTTAAAGCGGGTATTAAAACAATTGAACAGGTTGCGAACGCGAATCCTACAGAATTGGCAACTATTAAAGGGATTGGTATAATCTCCGCAGAAAAAATAATCGCAAATGCCAAACATTTAATGACCCTTGAAAGAGGGCTTACGATTGTTTTAGATCATATTAAAACTAATTTTGTTAAAAATTGTCCAAAATGCGATGGCGATATGCAAAAAAGATTCATAATTTTAGGACCTAAACGCGGGAAATTACCCGTGTATCAATGCACAGTATGCAGATTCTATTTACCTAGTTGAACTACTCACCCTTAAAAGGGCGAGATTCCTTCTTCCTCGAAAACTGCCCGAAAAGATTCCGAAGAATCTCCTTAGGTCTTACATCTTCTCCAAAGGCGTGACTTCCCGTCGTTCCAACGGTAGGGGTATCATCATGGATGATCGTGATATGTTTCTCTTCTCGTAAGATTCTCGTGCCTTCCTTTTTCAGATTAATAGACGCATTTTTGTCTCTATCGTGCGTAGTCCCGCAATTTAAACAAGTCCACGTTCTTTCTTGTAAGGTAAGGTTGTTGTTTTTCCAACCACAGCGAGAACACAACTTGCTGGACGCAAAAAATCTATCAACGAGAACGAAATGCGTTCCTTTCCATTCCATTTTGTATTTTAAATAGGTGGTGAATTGATACTACGAAAAATCTAACGAAACCGATTTTGAAAGCCCCGAATTGAACTTCTGCATCCCTTTAACATTTAAGTCCTCTAAAATGATGGCATCAAAGGTATCGGCTAATTTTCTGGTGAGCTTGTGCGTCCAATCTTTTTTCCGATCGCATATCTTCTCGTAGTGCCGTGCCAATTTCACTCGTGCTTTTTCTTGGTTCTTAGAACCTTTCTTCTTTCACGAAAGTTCCTTGTGTAGTTTCTTGGTTTTTTTCTCTTCGGAACGATAGAAGTGCGGGTTCTCCATTTTCACAATATCGTTTACCAAGAACTTGTTTGCCGACATATCGAACGCGGTTATATCTCGTTCGCGTATTATTCGTTTCTCGTTCGCGTATTATTCGTTTCTCGTTCGCTTCGTCTTTAGCTTCCAAGGTGAAAGACACGAAATACTTGTTCGATTTCGTCTTTTTGACGGTGACGCGTTTGATCTTTTCGGAAAACACCCTCTCATCGTTATATTTTATCCATCCTAATTTCGGTAACTTTACTTTCTTTCGTTCAAAATCAATCTTGATATTTCCGTTCGTTTGCTTGGTCGATAACTTTCCTTTTCCTTCCTTGACTTGAATTTCGGAAAGCCCACCTTACGACCATTCTTCAGCCCATTAAAAAAATTTTGATACGCCTCAAATAAGTGTTCCCTTGAGGATTGTAACGCAATAGAGTCTGCTTCTTTTAGAAACGGAAACTCCGCTTTGTATTGCTTTTCAGTTTTATATTTATACTTCTTAAGAGCGTCCTTATCGTCCTTTAACCGTTCGTATACTTCTTTCCTCTCGTTTAACATCTGGTTATAGCCGAAGCGACTACAGCCTATTGTCTTGTGAATCTGAGTCCGTTGCGTCTTATTCGGATATATCCGAACATTCATAGCTTGAATCATTTACCTGTAAAAAGAAGGAATCCTCGTTTAAATGGATTACGGTGCGGTGGTTTTTTGATTTTTTCTCCGAAAAAATAAGGCTCAATTAATACTCCCCATAAATGGGGGTGTTTTCTTGAGTGGTCAAGGTAAAAAATTCTAGTTTGAAGGAAGGAAAACTTTAAAATTTTAAGAAGGATCTTTTATATTGAATCGTATCTTGGAAGGGGTAAAAATTACTAGCTACATATACGAACGATATCGAGATTGGTATTGTGAAGACCTTTTAGAAGGTTATTTAAATGGAGAAATTGATATTGACGAACTCATACTTAAGTTAGATTACAATAAAGTTATAGAACAAAGGGATTTATTTTTCTCATTAAATCTGATATTATCCAATAAATATCCTCATAATTGCTACAACAAAAATTGTCGTAAAAAACTCTTTTTTTCCAATACATTCAATCAAGCCCAAAAAACATTTTCATTAAAGCAATTAGCGAGATTATGGGTGGGTCCTTACAATTTAAAGAAAAATAAAAAAAAGATGAATGTTCGCATTCCATTTTTTTGTTGTAATTGTTTCAAGAATTTTAGCAGTAAAGAAATTCAGAAATAGTCTTATCTATTTAATCTATAATTTAGCGACCTTTTTATTATTATTTTATTGTACGAGGTGATTAAATTTTCATTAATACAAGAAATAACAATACATAGGAACCAAAATAAAGCGAAATAAAAAGAACACCCGCTTTTTTATCCATCTTTCCTCTTAACGAAACTACAGTTATAACTATAATTGAAGCACAAATTGTATAAAGTATAGTAGGAATTGCTAATTCAACAGAAACTCTTTGTGGAAAGAGTAGTGGCCCTATTGCTATTGAAACCGTTGAATCTACGATGCAACTACCGACTATGTTTCCAATCGCAAGATTATAATGCTTTTTTTTTAAGGCGTTTATACTTACTGTTAATTCCGGTAGCGAGGTTCCTATACCCATTATAAAGAAACTGATAATGTATTCATGTACATTCAATGCCGATGAAAGTATTATAATCGATTGTATAATAAGAATCGAACTAATAGCTACTCCAAAAAAAGCTAATACTGCTATTGTAAGGTGATATTTTTTACTTTTGTACTTTTTTGATAACCCCATTAATTCAACACTTTTTATAACATCATCCTAAGTGATATGATATATTATTATAGTAAAAAGCACAAAACAGCCAATCATGAATAAAGCATCAAATCGCGTTATATGTCCCTTCTCAACTACAAAAAATATTAAAATAAGTGATATTACTTCACAAGAGCCTATTATCGCGAATGTCTTTTTATCAACTTTGAACACACCACAAATAATAGGCAGAAGCCCAAAAACTAAAGTCAATTGAGCTAAATTTGAACCTACAGAATCACCTACGTTAATATCTCCGTGCCCCAAATAACAAGAGATAATTGAATTAAAGATTTCCGGAATATCGGTACCTATTGATACCAAAGTAACACCAATTACTAAGTTCGATACGCCTAAAGCAGAAGCAAGAATGGCGGAATGTTTGACAGCAACACTATTGGTATATGTTATGAGCAAGATACCTCCAATTAGCATGAAAATGGCTATTATAACTACAAACATTTTCTAAACAAAGATATTTGCATTAATTAAATTTGATACCAATCATTGTATTTGTTCTATTCATTTATATATCTATCCCCTTTTTGCACTAAAAAAATACAGATTAATACCAAGTTAATGACAAATATAGGATGTTATATGGATAGGTGAAAAACTTATTAAAGCAAAAATAATATATTAAATTTAATGGTAAATGAAAAGAATAAAGACATGCACGAATTACATGTCTCTCTGGACAAAGAGATATTTGATAGATTAGAAGCAATTAAAGATTACCTTGGAATAAAGAATATTACTGAAATTGTTAGATTTTTAATAACTAAAGAATATAGAAATATAAAAAAGTCTGAATAATCTTTTATATTCTTAAAATTTTAATTGTACTTTTCAAAATGTAATTATTCTCTTATTTTTTTTAAAAGTTCTTCGAAAATATCACCTGCGCTTCCTTTTAAAAAAATATCTGCAAGATCGTCCATAACCGTATTCTCTTTATTTATAAAAATTACCTTCGCACCATACTTTCTCGCAATACCAGGCATGATGTTAGCAGGTGAAACCAATAAACTGCTCCCAACCATTATAAAACAATCTGAATTCGCACACGCATTCATTGCACCATCAAGAACGCCTGGAGGCAATGATTCTCCGAATAAAACAACTTTTGGTTTGATATATCCCGAACAATCGCATACGGGGTATTTTACGCTTTTCGTATCAATTTCGTCGTAATCAAAATCTTTTCTACATTTTACGCATTCCAATACTCCATAAGAGCCATGTAATTCGTAAATAGGGATATTATTGTAAGAATTGCTCCCTGCTTTTTGATGGAGCATGTCAATGTTTTGAGTAACTATCGCTTTAACTTTACCTAATTTTTCTAATTCCGCAATTCCATAATGAGCACGATTCGGTTCGGCGTTGGCAACGGTACCCTCTAACTCAGAATGCATTTCCCAAAATTTCGACGGATCCTCTAAAAAGTGATAATAGCTCGCGTAAATAGAAGGGTCGTATTTAGACCATAGGCCCCCCTCGCTGCGAAAATCTTCTATTCCAGATTCAGTAGAAATACCCGCTCCAGTAAAAACTACGATATTATTAGATTCTTTAATTATTTTTGCGGCTTCAGATATTTTTTTTTCGTCTATCATCTTGATTTTATAAGTTTTAATCAATATTATTAAGTTAAGCTAGTCATCAACTCAATTTCATGTAGTTAAAAGGAAAAGTCTAATTAATTATACTTAATGTAATCTAATCTTCAATGTCAATGAAATGGATTACCGCATCAACCTTTCACTTGATTCAGAAAAAGCCTATTTTCCTTTTAATTGCTCTTTCAAGCGTTTAATAATCTTGTCCTTCTCTTCTATCGTCTTATCCTTCTCTTTTATCGCCTTGTCCTTCTCTTCTATCGTCTTATCCTTCTCTTCTATCGCCTTGTCCTTCTCTTCTATCGCCTTATCCTTCTCTTCTATCGCCTTATCCTTCTCTTCTATCGCCTTATCCTTCTCTTCTAATTCTCGCTCGAGTTTAATTTCCGTGATCATATTGCCAACGGCATACAACTCATCATCGTCCAAATCAACGCCGCTTTTTTTTGCTACTTCCTTGGTAAATTCCATCTCCTCCTTTATTACTTC
>JAUWBH010000066.1 GCA_030605085.1 Promethearchaeota archaeon
GTCTACGGATTGATTGAAAGTTAGGACCCTTATCGCATTAATTAACTTAATTCCTGAGAGGAGAGTAATTTTCGTATGATGGAAATTATCGCTAAAGTTAGATTTAAATCTTTTGGAATACATGCTTATTGTCTCTATCAACTCCCTTTTTTTAGTTTCTCCTAAAATCCCGTTTATACGGTAAAATACGCTAAAATAGATTGAAGTTTGGAACGAATCCCTTGAATTTCCTTTTTGATACGAGTCAAATTTTGAGCTTTTATCGTCCTTTATTTCGTTCTTCATTAGATTGATCATAGGTTTTTGAACTACTTGATAGGAGTATTCCAACTCCGCACTCCCAAGAGCCTTTATAAACTGATTGAGCGTAGCATTGACATTTTCAGGAAGAACCTCTATCTGAAAAATTCGCGTGATTAGATTAGTTGCGGTTTTCTTGTTTACTATTAAAATAGATGCTGGGTCCTCAACTAACTTACAAATCGTAAAATCTTCGAAGGGTTCCAACTGAACAGCCTCGTAGAACGCATTCGATACGTTATGATACACGCTTAACAGTTTTTCGAACATAAAACCAACAATAAAAAATACAGTAATTCCAATTGCTAGGTATAAATTTCTAAATATTAGATAAGAGAAATAAAACGTAAGGATTGATATTATTAATACGAACGCACTTCTTATTTGTGAATATTTCAAATCGATATCTCTATAAGCTGGATTCACTCTCCATATATCTAACAAATTCGAACGAGTGTCCGAATCTTCGTCTGGGGTAGTGTTTTTTTCACTATACATCGCACACATATTACATCACTATTTTAATTAATTTTCAATTAATTTTACTTTTAATAAATCCTAAAAATTCGGGTATATTTAAACAAAAAAGTTTAATCCCACTTTTTTCCACCTTATTAACGCATTCGATTATTAAATTTAACAATTTTTTAACCTCCACGCCTTATTGCCTTATTGCCGTAATCGATTATACGATTCACCAAGATTCATTTACCATTGACACCTTTTTTTTCTATATGCTTTTCTAATTAGTTTATTAGTTTTTTTAAATTTTCTTTTAGCTGACTTTGCTTCTTTAAAGTCATCTAATTGTTCGTGCAAATAAGCAATTTCTAACCATGGATTATGACATGGTGTCAATCTAGTTTTAATTGATGTTGAGTATATAGATTTATAGAACGCGTCTAATGCGCGATGATATATTTTTATACCTTTATATATTAGACCAATTTCACTCCACAACGTACTCAATAATTTATCCCTAGAGATTGGATAATAACCGAGTATCGATTCCTCTAATCCAAGAAATTTTTCAACTCTAAATTCCTCAGTAAAGCAAATTAATTCCTCAAATACCATTTCAGCTTTAACAGAAAATCCTGATTTGCGATAAGAAATACCGAGTTGTAATAGTAATTCATTTCTTAAACCTAGAAACATTAGACGGTGAGATAAATTCACTAAATCAAATTTTATGTTAGTGGGGATATATATTTCAATAGCGTCCAGTGCTTTTTCCATATTTTTAATAGCCTTATCGTACTCATCACTACAAAAATAATCAAATCCACGATATCTAAATTCATTAAAACTATCTATCGCATCTGATTCTTCTGAATTTATTCTCAATTCTTCGTACATTTTTTATCATCATAACATGTCACTCCTCCGTTCTATTTAAGTAGCTAAAAAATTTAGGTCAAATCCTTTTAATTTTTTTTATTTATAAATGGACAAAATATTGCCTTAGTGATTATGAATAAATTAATCGCAAATAATTGTGAAGAATGCGGCTCAGATATCCTTATCGTATCCAATGGCTACCACACTTGTAGAGGGTGTGGATTTGTATCAGGGGATTTAGTATTGGAAGAGCAAATCTTCTATTCCCATGAGAATAATACTAGCAGCTATTTCAAAAACACTACGATAGGGAACCGACTTGAAAGAATAAGACATCAATATACAAGTAGAATGAATAGTATGATAAAATTAGATTATGATAGAAATAAAAATCAACTCTTAATCCAGACCGTATGGGAAGAAATTAAAACACTTTTATTTATTTTAAGGCTACCTGAAAAAGATATAAGAGCTATCATTACCATTTTTAAAGATTTCCATCCTAAGATACAAAAGGGGACCAAGTTTCGGAATCCAGAAAAACTTATTCCGTGCATTATATTTATTTATTACAAATATTATGAAAGTAGGCCAATCAGTTCTGTAGAATTAATCAATTATTCTAAGATTAGTCGGAAAGAATTAAATAATTTTTTGAATCACAATAGCCATTTATGGGCGGGACATAACATGGGCAAACAATCTATGGTCCTAAAACTTATTTTAAAAGTAACAGAAGAGTACAAATTAGGAATGGATTTTTACTATCAATCAGAAAAAATCCTTTTGGGGTTATGGGAGTATATTTGCGATACAACGGAACAAATTTTGACAGGATTCGCGTGTTCTTTAACGATATTATGTGTTAGTGGTTATCAGGTGAGAGTTAGCAATATTTGTGAAAAATTGAATGTAAGTATGACCAATATATCAAAAAAATTTAAAGATAAAATAGTTAAAGAGTTTAAACTTGAAAATTATAAGAGTTTAGTCAAGTCTGCTGAACTTATTAAGAGATTTTTAATTGGATTGAGTTTAATTGACTTGATAATTTAAAAATTATGATTATGAACATAAGCACAATTAATTGGTTTTTAAATGAAATTTCTAAAAATGGGCTTTGAATTAGAAGAAAGTACCAATATCCCGAAGCTCAACTTAATAATTATTTTTCTTTTAAATATTCTTATTTTTAGACCTATTTATTATGGTAGTATTCGATTATTTCGAAGATGTTTTAGAAGGAATTGAGTATTTTATAGCCGTTGGGTCGATTTTGGGCTTATTAGGGCTCGTAATTGGGATGATTCTCCTAATTTGGGGCGGTCAGCGGTATCGAGATAAGATGATTGGCGTCATTATCGCGTCCATCATACTTTTGGCTATGTGTGGGGTTAATACTGGGATTAAATACTTCAATATTTTTAGATAAAAAAAAGAGGTAAGTACTAAGTTTTTTGATAATTCTATCTGTTAAAAATGTTCTGATTTCATAGAAAATTTTCACCGTATTTGCCTAAATTTTGAGGTAAGAATCGAACAACGCTATAAAATTAGAGAAAATTGTCCTTAGTAGGACAAAAACGAACCTAAATCGATCTTTTGGCAGGAAAAGATCAAATCGAGCAATTTATCGAAATCTTTTCCGTTTACCTTACATGTCATGTACAACGACAGGTAAACGACGTAGTGCCGCATGACCTCGGGACTCTTGAACCTGCCCGAACGCTTCCGTTGGACGACGAAAGGGCGAGGTTCTCGTTCTGCCTCGTTGTAATCGGGGGGCACGCCCTCGTATTTCAAGTAGGTAAATAACTTTTTTTCGTATTGTTCATATCGCTTCAAGAACTTTTCTAAATCCACCTCAATCATGCCTTCCTCCCGCAATTTAAGGACGAGCTCTCTCAATCTCTCCTCCGCTTCTTCCTTAGTTAACCTCTTGGATTTTTCGGAGAGTTTTCATCTTGCGTCGATATATAGCAAGATTTTTCTTTTTTACATCCGCTGACTTGAGTCTCTTGAGATATTTCGCTTCAAGGGTATTTTTCTCCTTTTTCAGTTGTTCTATCTCTTTTTTAAAGGTGTAGTCCTTTTCCTGGAGTTCGGAATCTTTTTGTTGGAATTCGGAGTCTTTAACTTTTAATTGGGCCTCTTGACTCTTAATCACGCGCTCGTACTTTTTCTCTTTTTGTCGGAACATACGATGCCAGAGAGCGGGTATTCCGACGACGAGAATTGAGAACAAGCGCCATAGACCCATACTATAACGAAGACACTAGAAGATATAAATGTTATGGTTAGAAAAAGATAATTAAGGATCAAAAAACTTAGTACTTACAAAAAGAGTTTAGAAAATTGTTAATAGGACTTTATCTATATTAAAAAATTAAGAATCGAGTTATGGATTAGAGGAGAAAAAAGGTGTTGGGAATGAAACTCATAAGTTTAAAATGCGATAACTATCCAGAAAGAGAATTGGAAGATATTGTTTTATCTCTAAGAAACAACACACTTTTAATTCTCTAAAATGGTTATTACCAATTGTTTATACTTATATAAGACAAAAATCAGTTGGTGAGTGATCTTTATAAAAAAAATCTAAAGGTTATGTATAGAAGACTTTCAAAATATTGAAGTTTTTAACTCTAATTTTAATTTTCTCTAATAACGAGCAGATACTTTTTATGCCACATTTTTAAGAAGCTACGGAAAAAGGAGGGGTCCAAGCCTATATTTCTCATAAAATTATATTATTTTTTTAACTTTTTCTAAGGATTACATTTAAAAATCTTAGAGCCCCATCATTTTTACTTTTAACAGACACCTAATTCTCCCAGATTATATCTTTTTCTCTATGTGGATCTGGTTTATTAAATATGGCTTCAAGTTTCGTCTTTTTTTTATAAAAATAAGAGAGGACTGTTGCAATATCTAAAAGACTCTTTTTTTTGCAATACTCAACTGAATCAGCTTTCGGAAAATCTTCCCTTCTCTTGTTTAGAGCTTTCTTGGTTAAAGCAGATTTATAAGCTTTAGACTTCTTATCAAATATTAAAAATCCCTTTCTTTTGAGATGATTCAATCTGATTTTTAGCAAATTTTCAGGTATATCAAATAAATCTGCTATTTCACCTAGTTTTATCGTATCTCCTTTCCTTAAAAACCAATCCACTAGATATAATTTATTTAACTCTAAAACATTCTGAGCATAATATAACAATACCTGAATGTTTTTCATATTACTATCTATTCTAGCGCTAGATCTCAAAGGCTTATTTTCAACAAACTCTGGGTTTTTCTTTACCCAAAGAGCAGTATATCCACTGTAAAAAGGATCTTCATTAGTATACAATTTTGCGAAACCTAAATCTTTAAGCAAATTATCATAATATATAAATTCAGGTACGACGCAATTAAAACCTTTGTTAAAGATGGACTGAATTAATTTTCTCGTGTTTTTTGTAGGTATAGGAAGGTTATGATTATGCATAAACAATTTCCTTAATATTACTTCTTTCTGTTTAATATTTAATTTATCAAACACAACAGATAAGATTAAATCCTTCCCAATACCGTTGATACAACTACATTTCTCGAATCTTTCTGAAGTAAATCCCAACTTCTTCCCAAAATCACTATCAATATTAACTTTATATCCTTGTCCTTGCTTATTAGTCAACTTTAATATTCACCAATATTTTATTTGTTAATTAAACCCTCTAAAAATCTAATAACGCCATCAACTTTACAGTGTTCCTTTATCCGCTCTCCAACGGGACATTTATAACAATCCCTTTTATTTTGGTGGCTATACTTCTTACAAAAATCAGATAGATCATCTTTGAGCTTAACAATTTCTCTGTTTCCAGAGATTTCCTTATATGGAACTTCTGTAACATCTACATTCTCTAAGTTGGCAATTCCTTCACCGATAACGCTCTTTATTGTATCGGCTGTAAGAGGAGGATCGTTACAAGTATCATACGTTTCTACAGCAAATCTCTTTTTTGATACCATCGCCTTTGTATTTCTCTTATATTCAGACATTATCATATAATTATAATTTCGATTTAAAAATCTCTACAAAAGTAATAAGAAAAATTCCTTTTTTCTTTCTCTTTTTATACTTATTTTAAAATGTCATTTTGATTATTTCTAAATTGTAGTGTGTATCTTAATGATTGATTTCTCAGCAATAAAAGATTATAAGCTATGTTCCAAATGTAATAGACTCTTTCCAGAGACAACGGAGTATTTTCATAGAAATAAGATGACTTTAAGTGGGTTAGCAAATAAGTGTAAGAAATGTATAGCGGAAAATGGGAAGAAATATCGAGAAGAAAATAAGGAAAAGATAGCAGAACATCAAAAAAAATACTACGAAGAAAATAAGGAAAAGATAGCGAAACATGCTAAGAAATATCAGAAAGAGTATTATCAAAGAAATAAGGAAAAGAAAAAACAATACCGAGAAGCAAATAAGGAAAAGTTGGCGGAAAATAGGAAGAAATATCGAGAAGCAAATAAGGAAAAGATAAACGAATATCAAAGAAAATACTCAAAGAAAAAAAGAGCGGAATTGAAGAAAGCAAAAAAAGATTAGTTTAATTCTCTAAAATAAAAAAAAAGGATTTTGGTTTGAAACTTTTTCTAAAGCGTTTTGCTTTTTAATTAAACGACGATATTACTCCTAATTCTGAGTCTAATGGATTTCCCAAACTGAAATATACTTTATTCTTAGCATCTACAAAGAACGACCCTGCTGTGCCTACCCCTAATGGGTCTGGAGAAGTATAACTTCGTGCTATCAGGGGGTCTGAATAAATTTCAGATAAGTCATTGAAGTCTAGTCCGTCTTGACTATAGGTTTGACATAATTCTGAAACTCTATTATATCGCTCTACATAATTCGTAGGATAAATCATGAAAGCCTTGAAATAGGGATTCTCGTAAACATTTGCGTCAAATGTATAGCCTCCTCTTCCAATTATCTCGATTGAATAAGAGTTAGGAATGGTCTCAATTGCTATGATGTGTCGGGTATCTCTTATGATATAATTCCAACCTAATGTAAAATCGTTATTAAGGATAATATTCTTAGCTTCTTCGACATTTTTAGCATTTTCTAACGCACTTCTATAGATTACTGAGATAGGTTTGCCTACACATCCGAGATTAAGCACTTCAAGTAAATTAACTGAGATTGCTACTCCGTATTTATTAACTCCTCCCATTGCCAACATACTTCCCGTTCTGAAAGAGAAAACTTTTTTGCCTTGAATTTTAGTGTAAACCCAAGATGCAGTAGGCTGCATAAGAAGTGAAATATCGAATGTTTGCCCTAAAATAGCTTTTTTCCCCGTGTTTGAACCAATAGCGGTGCACCCCGCAACGATTAGGGGTGGTTGAGGGTATCCAGAAAGCATGGGAATTATTTTCCCATAGTATACATCCCAAAAGCAGTTCTGGGCTAAAACATCCAAGAAATCTATGGTAATCTCGTAAACCTTACCCATAAAAGGAATTTGAACGACATCAATTCCATCAGCTATTCCTTGCATTTCCAAAATATATTCTTCAGGAAAGTAATCGAGGTAATCTAAAGCATAATAAATTGCGACCTCGTAAGGCAGACCTATTTGTTCTGCTTGGAGCATAATCATAAATTTCATCCAAGCTGTTTGGAAAGCTAAATTTTGCCCCTCCAAGTATCCGAGAGTATAGTAGTTATCCGCTTGAACATATAGGTAAGGTTCACCATTTGAGCGTATCCATTCCGCATAATTAGTCTCATAAGTATCGCTCTCACAAGCTACAGCGGAATTTAAAAAACAAATACTTACAGAAAAAGCCATAATAAAAATTAATAACGCTGATTTCTTTTTTAATTGCATTATGGTTTCTCCTAATTAAATGGTACTAAATTTTGATTAAAGTTTGTATACTAAGTTAAGAAAACTGCGATTTAAACCCCTTGTTTTCGTGTTTTCTGTCGCTTTTTCGACTAAATTATTATAATGATGACTTGAATTTTACACGCATTTTAAATAATTTCTTTTGGAATATTAATCATGCATGATCTTGAAGTAACTGGATATGAACTTATTAGTAAAGATGGGGAGATACATTTTAATGTTTGTTATGGGTGCTATGAAGAGAAAATCACAGAATTAAGAAAGACTCATAACATTGAATATGAGTATCCTATATTTTATTCTGATGGGGATAAGTCTGTTTCTAATTGTGAATTTTGTAAAGACCCGATTGAGCAAACCTCAAAAAAAGAGTAAAACCTTATTAGTAGTTATAACTTCTATAATCCCTTAATCTCGAACAAAATTCGGGGAGTCTAAGAGCTGGATGGCTCAGAGGCATGGGATCGCCTTCTGTATCGTCTCCATCTTCCTTTACATTATCTTTTTCTTTTTTATCTTTCATGTTATCAACCTCTATTATTATTTTTTTCTCGTCTTTTTGCCTCAATCCTAATCCAACCCTTTGTGTTAATCCATTTCTGGATTATTTCTCTACAAATATCCTCTTTCGATTTTGGGACTCTAAATCCAAGAACTACGCTCTCTTCATTAAATTTTTTTTTACGAGGCATGTCATATTTTTGTCTTAAATATTAAAAAGACCCCGAAGAATTGATTTTTATTCCGTTTACACTTCTAAACCCCAAAAGTAGATTTCGTTTTCGCTAACGTAAAAATACCCCCATAAATTGTAATTATTTCGTTAACATAATTAAATAGAAAAGGTAGTTAGTTATTCGTGGTAATAATACAATTTCCAAGCATACGGATTAAATTCGTTAAAGTAGTTGTCAATTACCGCATTTTCGCTAACTACCATAGCCAACCAAATCCATCGACTTTGGATTGTTGTAAAGATGCTTTAACATACGGAAACTTTGCCAAATCTTCTTCAATCTTTTTTTAATAGCACTCCAGATTAACGCCTCCAGAGTGACAAATTTTTGGATATATGTAGGTCGTTAACTTTATAACCTTTCTCCCTTAATATTTTGGTAATTTCAGGAATTGAGTATCCAACTTCATAATACCAATATAAAATCTTTTTTCTTATTTTTTCTAAACAGTTAGGGTTTCTTGAGAATACTTTACTATATCGAGATAAGTATTTCAAAAGCTCTGGATGTACCCTTTTAATTCTAACCTTCAAATTATTAGGTCCATCATTAGAAAAACCAAAAATCTTTTTAATTTGGGCATAGGAAAATGGTGTGGTTAGATACAATGCTAAACCAATTTTAGTTTTATAACGAGGATTCCAATTTTTTTGAAAACAAACTTTTTCAATATTTTTAAGAATCTTTTTAGCCTTAAGTAGATTTATTCTTTCAGTTTGAGATGCTCTTTTCTGATTATATTCATTAACGATCTTTTTTAACAATAACACATCTGGATTACATATGATTAATTTACAAACATTATTAGGGCACAAATTTTTGTTTTTCTTTACTTTTAGCATCGCGCTATCTCTAAAATTATTTTCGATTAATGCTAAGCCTGTATTGTTTAAACTAAGCCCTAAATAGGTAACTTTACCTTTATTTCTTTTTGCAGAAGTTTCAATCCCCTTTTTTTTTAAGAATCGCGTCATACCCGTTGTTGAAGTAATAGGGAAAGAAAATTCCTTTCCACAGCGATAGCGATTATAAACATTCAATAACTTCTCTGCCCAGATCGACCCTTTTCCGATAGAACAGCAGTTCTTCAAGAACCGATCAAAATCAACTATATTAAACACACTTAAACCTTCTAATCTTGAGGGGATTTCTCTTCCAAGATATTGACAGAGATATATTAAGTTATTCTTATACCAAACTTGAGTGTTAGAGGCTAGTTTAGTAAAATAAGAAGATAAGATGAATCGAGAAACATCATCTTTGGTAAAGTTAACATCCCCTTCAATGAAAGCAACAAACTTTTTGTAAAGATAAATTATACCTTTATAAGTCTCTAAATGGCCTTTTACTAAATCGCCACCTTCAAGATCTGAAAGAAAGTGGTATAACTTTTCATCTAACGAATTTTTCTTTAACATAGTCTAATCACTTAAATTTTTAATATATAGTAGAAATATAGTTAAAGGATTGTAGAAGGTCATCCCACTTTTCATTAACCCCGTCTTTAAATACGCACTCTGAATGAAGTGTAATAAAACGGGCTCTATCTTTGTCAAGGTATAAATGGAATCGCTGAAGGAAACCACGAGGCTCAAACTCACCACATATAGCACACATAAGAGAATTAGCGTAATTGTCTTTATCTAAGACAACCTTTAAGGCTTTTTCTTTCAATAAGGTTTTGAAAATTTGGAAATTATTTTCATTTATCATCTATACTACCTAAATTTCGACCATAAGTTTATTAACATCTTGATATTTTCAAAATTTATCCTCTCTTTCTTTTTGTTAACGAAACAACATTTCTTCTTTTGTTTTAAAACCTGACTAAAGCATCTCTATATGCCATTCATCATAAATTCGGCATACATTTATATTACGGTTTTTCTTACTATCATAGTAACTATGTATCTATATATCTAAAAATTTGAAAACAAACGAGGGAAAATCATACGAAAAGTATAACTGTTTATTTTGACGATAAAGAATTTGAAGAACTAAAAGAAGCTAAAAAGGATACATCTTGGCACGACTTTATTTTAACTTTATTACCCAAAGAAAAAAGAGAGGGTGAAAGGGAATGATTAAAGAGATAACCGAAAAAGAGTTTGAAAAATTGGAAGTAATAAAAAGAGCTACTCATTTAGGAATTGAGTATATCACGGTATCCAATGGAGTAGTTCAAATTCATGATCACAGAATAATTTTCCAAGAGACCAATATCTCAGATATACCTAAAGCAAATCTGCACTCCAATAACCATAAAATTCCCTATATTAACTGGAACTCGGATAAAATGATTAAAGCTGATTGGAAAAAAACCCACGGGGGTAAATATAAAAAATGAGCTTAAAATCATCACAAGAAACATATCAAAATAAGGAATGGCTTAAGGAGGAATATATTACCAAAGAAAGATATACTAAGGACATCGCAAAAGTATGTAATGTGAGCATAGGGGCTATATCTCGATGGGCTACGAAATTTGACCTTACGAAAATGCCTACTAATCATAAATTCGATTATCAAAATAAGGATTGGCTTTATAACGAGTATGTTGTCTTACGAAAAACGAAAAAGGAAATTGCTAAACAACAAGGAGTAAGAGAGAGCACTATTGAGCGATGGCGAAGTAATCATAAAATAAACAAATTAAAAACGAGAGGATGATAAAAATGGAGCGAAATATAAATCAAGAAATTACGAGAACTATAGAATCTTTATCAATTAATGAGTTAAAGAGCTATAAGAAATCTTTTCTCCATTGGTCGAAGTCTTATCTTTTAATTAGAATAAACACACTCGAAGGAATATTGGATAAATGTTTATTTTGTGGTAAATGTGCTTATGAACGACTTGAAGTGATAGAAGAGTTTATATTTACTCTGGATTATAGATTTAACCATTATTATGGCATATTACACAAAATTAACCGTCAGTTAGCTCTCTTAGAAAAAATAGAATCAGAGATAGTAGTAGAATATATCAGTAGAATGCTTAAATCTAATGAAATGAGCAAAAAAATCAAAGATGTATTAATAAAAATGCCAATAAAAATTTATTTTGCAGGAATGGAATTATTTTTCAGAGTCGAAGCTGATACAATTGACGAAGCTCAAGCATTTTTAGACTATTATAAAGGTAAAGGAATCGTGGCCTGTAGCACACATAGAAATAGCAAACATCAAATTTATACCGATAAATAAGGGAGAGTAAATTGAACGAGAGTGAATATCTTGATGGACTTATTAGCGATTTAGAGAACACAGTCGATATACCGGGAAAAAAAGTTTTCAGAAAAACGATAAATCCTGTAAATTATGTTTTCAAATGAACAAAATACTAAAGAGGTAAAATAAAGAATGCCCTTATTAGCAATCATAGCTTTAGGTTCTATAATTTTAATCAATATGTTTGTAGAATATCCGAATGATTAAAGCGGGATGTCTTTTTTATTCCCCAAAAATATTAAAAAAAAGGAGAAAATGTGATAAATAAAATGGCTTTTGAATGTAAAAGTTGTGGAAAAATATTCATAACGCCCAATCGTGAATATATACACGATGGAGTGATACAAAGAGTAATAATGCGTTGCCCATCGTGTAATAGTAAAGAAATTAAAAATAAATTAAAAGAAGAGGTAAAAGAAATGTGTGAAAAAAAAGCAAACCCACCGTTGGTTGAATTTTTAGTTGAAATTGAAGCATTAGTAAGCCTTGAAGAAATTGGAAACGTTGTATGCTATTTTTGTAAGAAAGAAAGTAACGAGGAAGAAGGAAGACCAATAATCGGTTATGTTTATAATCCGAGAGGTTATGGAGATACCCATTATTTCTGTCAAAAATGCTTAACAGAAATTCTTGTTAATAAAATTAAAATTCAAACTAAAGAGGAAGAGAGTAAATAATGTGCGAATTATGTAATAAATTACGGGCAAAATGCACTATCCTTTTTCCATTAGCGGAGATTGGCAATAGAGCGGAAATTGAGGATAAAATTGAGGACATTAATGAAATCCTTAACTCTATGGGTTTCAGTCATATGGAAAAACACGGATTAAAGTTTTGTTTAAACAATATAAAAATCTTAGATCAATAAAACGAGGCTGAATGAAAGAAATGATATTCGAAAATTTAATATATTTACTAAAAAATAAGGGTTTCACTGATACGATGTTCATACTTTCGAGGAGTGATGATAAGATAAATATACACAGATTCTATAGGGAATTGTGTGAGTTCTCCTATTACAATTCATACTATAGGTTGAAAGATGAACTTATCAGACAAGGGCTTATTGAATTACAGAAAATTGACAAGGATAAATATATTAAACTAACTAAAAAAGGAAAAGAATTACTCAAAAAGTTGACTGAAATCAACATATTAATCAATAATTAATTTTTTTTTAATATGTCCGAACTATTGACTTTTAACGGTCATTCGGGCGCTAATCTAAGAAAAAGCTCAATGAAAAAAGAGTGTGAAAAAAAGAAATGGAAGAACATAATTCTAAATGGCATCATGAAAATATTCATGCGATTGAGATTAATAAGTTGCCCCTTGTTAAAACTCAATTAGAAAAGGCTACTGATGAAGGTATAAGGGAAATATTATTGGCAGAAAGAGAAAGATTGTTAAATGCACTTGAGAAATCAAAAAAAGCAATAGAATCTAACAACTATCCAATGCCAAAGAGTAAAAATGAAGAGGTCAAACCTCAGCAACCAACTATGGAAGGATTTAAATATTGTAGTCGATGTGGTGCAAAAATAGGAAAAATGGTTCGAATTTGTAGTTTATGTGGAGCAAAACAATAATTAACTAATTTAATTTTTTTTTAATTAAACCTTGAAGTTTAACAGTTTTTCATACGAGATTCAGGCGCTTCATGATATATCACGAATGGTTTGAACCAGTAGAGGAAAATTTGAAAGGGTATTTTGAGGGCTCCTATGGGAAGATAAGGCTAAATGGAGTCGGAGTTTTAGGAATTGATGTGAAAGCTTCCATTTGGAGAGCCTTCCCAGTATTGCAAGAGCAATATCCTACTAAAATGAAGCTAATTGAAGATGAGGATATAAAACCAGTAAAAAAAGTTCTAAGTGGATTTAGATATTTTCGTTCAAGGTGGTTAGATATGCCCCCATACGAATTTCCTCTTGTTAAAAATACGGAAAAATGTGACATAGATTCCTTTTGATAAATTCACATTTTGATAGATCTAATTTCACTTTTTACTAAATCCCTTCAATTTTTACTAGATCTGCCTAATGAAACAACATTTGACTGATAATAAAACTATTTTTTGAAGCATAACTCATATTGATTTGATCGACCTGTAATTTAAAGCATTAGTATTTCATTCATAATTCTGTTCACTCTTGCGTTATATATAAAGTCAAGATCTAATATGGTAGTATGGAAGATTTATCAATAGTAAGTATTCTAGTAAGTGCAATATCAAGTACAATTGCGATAATAATCGCAATCATCTTAAATTGGTGGCAAAATAAAAAGACCAATGAACGATTAGAAAAATCTCTTAACCACGAGATTAAATTGAGAAATGAACGTGTTCAAAAAATGTATGATATTGTTAAAGAAGTCTTTAATACACTTAAATTCGACACTAAGAAGAGATTGTTTTTGAGTGTAATTGGAAGGCAAGGAGCACAACATAGTTATACAAATCCAAAAATATCTATGAATGAAGAGGATCTTCATATTCCAATTGAAGGAGATTATGAAGAGAAGAAATCACTTCTGAAATTCTTTAAAAACGATTATAAATACTTATGGATTGATGAGATTTATGAATATGGGTTCGGAAGTTTTTATAATAACTCGATAAAGATGCAAGGTGGAGATCTTTTTGTTTGTAAGGGTTTTTATGAAGTAAAAGAAGATATAAATGAGATAACAGTTAAGGATGTTCTATTATTCATATTGAATAAACTAAAAAAGGATTCTAGAGAATACTGGGGAATTGAATTAAAATGAATTTTTTAGAATTAATACTAAGAAAAAAAATTAGAAAATTATTCAAAGATTTATTTTTTTGCAGATATACAAATATTATTTATTTGTTTTTTATAAGTTATATCTAAATGCCGAGCTAAAATCCGTAGAAAATTAATTGCCTCATTTAAATCGTTTTTAGTTATTTGAGATGCAAAAGATGTCTTATGAGCAACATTATTTCGTCTATTAATTATCTCGGATAATTTTCCTTTTATAAGATTCGTATTGATTCTTTTTTGCCATCCTCTTTGAAATCTTTTTGTTATGTGTTCAAAAATTTTATTAAATCCAATTACATCAAAAAGGTTTATTATCACTCTTGGGGTAGGATTATAACCTTGTAATTTGAATACTGCTGTATTTATCTCATCATTAATAATAGATCTGCATGCATTTTTTGCATCTGCTAATTTTTTAACATCTTTTTTCAATGATGATTGTTTTAAGGTTCTATCAACATTTGTTATTATTAATTTATCAGGTAGTTTTGAAAAATCAATATTATTGGTGTGTCTTTTTATGACATCTAAATAGATATCTGGTAGACGATTTAAAAATTCTTCAAATGATGCAACAATCAAAATTGCAGAGCCCCCTCGTAAACCATAAACATACTTCTTATGTTTTTGTTTAGGTGGGACTTTATAAGTATCTAATTGAATTAATGCTTTGGCAATTTCTAAGGATTGAAGAAACTCTTTATAGGCAATAGATTTAATCATTGAATTTTTACCTTTTTAAGAAATTATTTATAAAATTATAGACTTTATCCTTCCGTGTGAAAAAAGCAGGTGAAGTACTTGTGTGATAAGAAATTGAATAATCAAAGTTTTCATCTGAGAAGAGTTTTTTATATTCTTTGATAAAATCATCCTGATTAAAATCATTCGGTATTGAGAGAGTTTCATCACGGTCGACACATGCAAATATAACAGCATCAAACAATGGCGTCGTCATTTTTTTCTTCCAATAACCCTTACTTTTAAACCATCTTTTAAAAGCAAATTCACCAAATAATCTATAAATAAAGTTTATAGTTTTAAGAAATTTCTTTTCAAATTTCTCAATTTTAATTTTATTCATCCTTTGATTTTTTCTAATGAAATCACTCATTTTCCAAGCAATATCTCCTGAAAAATAGCTTGGATTCTCAAAAAAAGTGAAAAATCTGAGTACATACTCTACATCCTTCATTTCTTGATAAATTTTTGATTCATTTATATCATCTACTCCTAATAATTTGTGAAATGTTGAATTCTCAGACAAATCTATAATCAAATCATTTAAATCTCCCGGATAAGCACTATTCCGTATCTCTTGATCGTTTAAGCTTACACCTCCGGTATTTAAACGTTGAAAAACTTTATATTTAATATCCTCATCAGATTCATTGAGTATTATAATTGCTCTCAAAACAGTTCGAGTTTTTAGATAATTTTGATATGTTGATGGTAGATCAGAAAAAAGTCTTCTATTTAAATCTTTAAATACTTTTAGCCCAACCAGTTCTAATTTATTTGTAAAAAATCTTTGAATAGAATTTAACCGTTGTTTACCATCTATAACAGAATATTTTCCATATTCATCTTCATTTAAGTATATTGGAGGAACTGGAACATTCATTATAAATGATTCTATTAGTTTCGATTGTCTTTCATCACTCCAACGATATCTTCGTTGATATTCAGGGTGAAGATTAATAATGTCTTCTTCTAACAATTCTGACAATGTTCTCAAGTTATAATCGACAAATTGAGTTACAAGAGTACGTTGTTGATCTTTCAATGCTCTCTCAATATCGATTTCTTTGCCCTCTTTAATAGTATCATAATCAATATCGCTGTTTTGTATGTGATCAATATAATAATCTTTTTGTGAATCAGCGTCCCTGAAATCATCAAAAATTTCCTTTTGAACATTTTTATATTTATGAATAACTCCTCCTATAAATACAATTTCTATGATTTTACCATATACTTCAAATCCAATTTTATCAATTTCATCAGAGATATTATAAAAATATTCCATATTCATCACACTATTAAGTTGTTTTTATTAATAATGAATATTAACTACTTTTTATGCATTTTGGTTAAATATGCTATGTTTCGATTTTACATGAATTGTTAAATTATATTTTTGTTTAGCTTTATAATCACAGTATGGACAATTATACCATTTAACATCAATATCATGAATGTTGGATAAATGGTTTTTTAAAATATTATTTTGTTTGATTTTGAATTCGCAATGAGGGCATTCATGGCAATTTACATCTATATCATGCATATTAGCCAGGTGAGCCTTAATTGAGGCCTTCTCTTTAGCCTTATAATCACAATGAGGACATTTATACCATTTAACACCAATATTATGTTTATTAGTCATATGAGCTTTTATAGCACTTTTTTCTTTAGCCTTATATGAGAACAATAAAATCTTTACCGATTGATTAACTAAAGAAGTATAAGAAAACCCATCTATGGAAACAATATAAAAATGTGACATAGACTAAATCAATTTTTCCATATTTTGGGGCTCTGTTGACTATGCGGAAGTATTTCTGCTAATACTTTCATATCTACTACTTGGGTTCTATGACCTCGATGTTTTCTTTCAAAACGCTGTAATGATTCTTTAGTTTTATAATCGCTTACATCAATACGATGAAACTCACGGCAATCGAAACAAATCCTTACCCTATTATTTTCCGTATTATTATTAATAAAGCTCATCAATTCATCCCTTATAATCTAAATTTAAAAAGTCCTAAGTTTTTAGAGTTAAATTGCTCTTAACTATCGAAATAAAAAGAAAATAAAAAAATTATTTTAGAAAATCTAATATATCCAATATTGCTTCGTCTGTATGTTTCATTACTTCTATACCATAATACATAGAGCTCGGATAATAAGTAACCATTTTAGGTTGTTTTATTCCCGTCAAAACCTCTCTCAATGCCCATACGAGTTTTCCAGCAGAATATCCAATTTCATTATTTAAACCAGTATCAAGTTGAATTCGTGCTTCTCTACCATTTAATTTTACTAAATGATTCTCTGTATCAAGCTCAATACTAGTATCATCAAACCATTTTGCGATGGCTTTAGGAATGTAAATGTCTTTCGCACTAACAGACAATATTCTTACAGCTTCACATATACTTTCAGTATCCAATCAAACCACTCCTTATTTTTCGTAAATTAACATCTTTAATATATTGGGTGATTTACATTTCAAACACTTTGTAGGAATGCCTAATGTTGAAAATTCAGCACCACAATTAACGCAATAAAAGTATTTCTTATAAATATCTTGATCATCTAAATCGGAAGGCCCCTTAGAAAACAGATTTATAATATTTGATAAAACTTCAGTATATTCGCTATAAAAAGAGTCATTTGGGTATTCGTTTGCTAACTTTCGGAATCTATCTGTTGTCCGTTTTAATTCTTCAATATTGGGCATTTTTTATCACATCATTATCAAAAACTTCTTTATTCAAAATGTATTTAAAACCATAGCAAAAATGTTAAGATAATTTCTCTATACTATTATTGATATCTTTGATGATATTTACGAGAGATTCAACCTGCTCACACATTTTAACGGTTCTATCTTTATTTAGGTTTATCTTATGCTTGATTCTTTTCTGTGCTTCGTTATCATCAGAAAGGCTCATTTCTTCAAACCTCCTTCTATTTGCTTTCTAATAGCGTCAAGTCTTTTCATTCTTTTTTGATTTAGAGTTTTATCCCTCACTAAAATTATTAAAGTCTCCTGAAGACTTTTTTTATTTTCTTCATTGATTTGAGTTTTGATTAAATCACACATATTAAGAATATACGCGCCTAAGCCTTCCATATAGCTCATCATAACCGTCTACCTCAGATAGAATTAGATATTACTTGTTGTATTGCCAATTGTATTTCTAATAAACGGTAATTCCTCGCCATATCTATAAAAGCTCCATAGCGTTCAGTTCGAACCAGATTCTTTACTTGATTATTTAGTAGAACTAACCTTCTTTTAACAATATTAACCCATAACGACATTTTTTTCACTTTTTTTTTGATTTTTATTTGTTGATTCTTTGAGAATCGACGATTTATTTTTAAATATCGGTGGGAGCCATAATTGTGGCGTTTTTTCCTTTATATATATGATAGTTATCCACAAAAAACCATATAATTTATAGCTATTCTTCATACATAGAGGGGGTTGATTGAAAGAAAAAGAGTATATTTTTGTTAGGAGTTTTTAAGAACAGAGTTAGAAAAGAGTAGGATGATTGTCAAAAATTTATATGAACTAATGAGTTCTAATAATATTCTTATGAACCCAATTCAATTTAGGCTCTTAAAAACTTTATGTGAATGTGGAGCACTAACTCGTAAAGAATTATGTAAAAAATTAAATACTCCTTGGACCACTACTTTTGATAATCTTGAAAGGCTTGAGAAAAAGGAATATGTAAAAAGATTTAGCAAGGAGACTGGTAGAAAGGGCAGACCGCCCGTTTTCTGGGAAATCGATAACCTAAATCCTCCATAGATTTTGACAAAATCCGAGAAAAGCAAAAAAATAATAATAAACAACAAAGGAGAGAGAAAAAATGACTAATGAATTATTTGAGATTGATTTAGAGCAATATTTTATTGAGAAGAAAGCTTTCTACGAAAAGATAGTTGAGTTAATTTCCAGAAATAATGGATGGGTCAATTTTAAGAAAGCAGTCTTTGATTCCGAAGTAGAAAGGGATTACGCTTTATTAGAACTGGAACAAATCTTTGGGATAGCCGGAGAAGAAATTAAATATTTTAAAAACGATGCGAAAGTACTTTATGAAACTCTTAAACAACTAGCCCCTCCCGATAGAGAATTTACAGAAGAAGAAAATAAAAAATTAAGAGAAGTATTTTTAGAGATTTTGCTACTTGAAGAATCGGAAATAATTGAATTATTAAAACACTCAGAACTATACATTAAAGGGCAACAAAAGTCGAAACAGATTAAAGAGATAATCAATTACTACCAGGAATTTGAGAATAAACCCCCATACTTATATCAGAATTTCCTAAAAATAAAAAGTATAGACGAAAAAATAAATAAAATATTTTTCAAGAAAATCTAAACATCTTTCTTTTTTATAATATCTACGGCTAACATCTGCTCCTCTTCTAGATTGAGCAATTTTACGATGTTCCTCTTCATAGTAACACCTTGAGTATTAGTGCCTATCTTAGAAACAATACTCGGCATAGGTATTGAAGGCTCGATAGGTATCATATCGCGTCCCTCTTTAAAAAACCCATAGATGTTTATCTTTAAAGTATCTCCAAATTGTATATCTTCACCTTCCCGAATAGCACGAGAAATTATAAACCTTAACCCTTTACCCCTTTGGCTTGGTTTAAGCGTGATTATATCTTTCAATTTGTTTAATTCCTCATCATTTCGTTATTATAAAGTTACTAATAATTAACACACACATCATATTAATAAGTTTTGATATCATTTTAATTTATTTTATTCCCAAAGGCACACTTTTTCATTATAATAATGCATATTTTTCCGATAAAAACCGACAGAAAATTCAAAATATTTATATAGTTTTTCTAACATCTATATTCTTGTGTATTAATTTTTATTGTTATTTGTTAACGATTTAGTCCTGAATAATTTAACCGAGGTATCTATATTGGGAACATTAAAAGTAGCAGGGTTTTGGTTTGCGGGTCATTCGGAGTTGCAGAGATTTGTTTCTTTCAAAAAATTTGGCGACTATAATATGGGGGGTATGTCACCCCCCTCATATTTAAAATCGTTAATAAGATTCGCTTTCATTATAAATTATATAATAAACTAAAATTAGTGAGGATATTTTGGAAAAGGAAATATATAAAGGTCGTGTGTTTGAAGAACTTTTTAACAGTATAATAAAAAGAAAGGTGTTAATTAAAGAAGAAAAATTTCTAAGTTTCGATTTTCTTCCGAGAATCTTACATAGAGACGGAGAAATAAAAGAATTAATGTTATATTGTACGGGTCTCGTAACTAATTGTGGTGAAAGAGCAGTAAATCTATTTGTAAAAGGAGGGCGGGGTGTAGGGAAGACTTCTACTGTAAAGTATTTCTGTAATAATTTAAAAAAGTTAGCTCAGAGGCGGGGGGTTAACTTAAAGTATATCCACATCAATTGTAGAAGAGCGCGGACAGAATACAGGGCGTTAATACAGCTAATCTCCGCTTTAAATATCAACATCCCTCAAAGGGGATATTCACCACAAGATTTATTAGGTTTTCTTAGAGCTTTTCTTGAAAAAGAGGACATGTTCCTTATATTAGTCTTAGACGAGCTGGATTCGTTAGATAAAAAAGGGGCAGAACTTCTATATTCGCTCGTTAGAATAAACGATGATGTAATTGAAACTAAAGTTTCCAAAAGGTTAAACATTATTGGTATTATTGGGAATGCCCCTTTTTCAAGTAATCTAGTAAAGGATATACACCATTATTTTCTAAAAAACGCTATAGTATTTGAAAAATATACGAAAACGCAAATATTTGATATTTTAAAACAGAGAGCACATATTAGCATTAATGAGAACGTAATTAGCGATAAGATTCTACGCTTTATGGCGGAGATTGTTTATGAAAATGGTGACGTTAGGTGTGGCTTAAACATATTATGGAATGCCACAAAGCTAGCTGAAAATAAGGGATTGGGTATAGTTACGCTAAATTGTGTCACACAAGCGTATCAAGATTTAGTTCCTTACGCCATTAAGGATATGCTTATTCATATGGCAGACCATAAACTACTCTTGTTATATACGATTACAGTTAAATTACAAAAGAATGGAAACCTTAACATCTCTCTGACTGACGCTTTCAAAGATTATAAGGATATCTGTAATCTTTCTGGAATACCGCCAAGAGCTTATTCACAAGTATGGAATTACATTCAGGAATGCAAGAAGGATACTATACTTAAAGTGGACAATGTAAGTAAGGGTATTAGAGGAAGAAGAACAATTATTGAAATGCCTGATATCCCCTTGAATAAACTTGTTCTGAATATAACAAGGATACTAGAATCAAGAGAAATATCATTATGATAACTACGAAAATCGAACCTATAGAGGAAACCTTTGGGTCAAGAGCAAGAGTTAAGATAATGAAACTCTTAGCCATAAATGAGGAGCTATCAATATCTCAAATAATAAAGCTTACAAAGTCAAATCATTCTAATGTGACTCGTCATTTAGATTTTTTGATTGATAAAAATTTGGTTCAGCTAAAGACTTTTGGGAGGATTAAAATCTATCGGTTCAAAATTGAGAATCTAAGAGCAAAAAGTTTTAAAAGTTTTTTAAACATTTGGGAAAACAAGTTATAAAAAGAGGGTCCAAAATAATGAAATTAGCAAGCATGTTTCGAAATTATTTGTTGCAAAACAACTTTTGGGCAAAAAAAGGGGCGGATTGTAATGTATATATTCGACACGACTCAGCTAATGGTGGGATTTACGCAATTATTAAAACAGATCCAAGGGGCGTTGAGATTACTGTTAATAGCGAAACACTGTTCTTTAATAACTTTGATGAACTCGATGGGTTTCTTGCTAACATAAACCACTCCCGTAACGAGTTTCAAAGGATTTTGACTCGGAAGTTAATGAGTCGAAAACTTAGAACCTTAGAAATATAATCCGTAAAGAATAAAAAATCTATAAATATTAAAAATGAAAATATCTTATACAAAAAATATCAGCAAAAGTTTCATACAATTATCTATATTATCAGTATATAAATCGTGTCTTAATGAGGCTAAAAAAATATGAAAAATAGATTTTTGGAACAGAGTATCTTCCTAAAAAATTATTGGAGAAATGGGGGAACAAAATTTTTTACTCTTCCTATCAACAAAATAGAGAATATTAACCATATCAAAACTATTATTGTTTCGTCCATTGATATTCTTTATTACTGGATTTTTGTCATTTGGTGTTTCTCCACTCTTAACTTAATTTTAAGGAGGTATCGATGAGTACTTTAAATATAATAGACAACTTAGAACGAATAAAGAATAATTATAAGAAACTCCTCGAAATATTTCCAAATGACTTAACTTTAGAACTATATTATAAGAAAGTATCGAAAAGCATTGATAATTTGAAGAAAGAATATTTGAAAAATAAAACCTCATTTAATAATTAATTTTTTCTTTTTTTTACTTTTATTTATCTCTCTCCTTCTCTAACTTAGAGGACTTTATATAGGCCATCTATCATATGACATACGATATAACATCATACAAAAATCATATAATTATCGAATAGGTGAATAAAATATAACGATAATTGAACAAGAGAGTGGAGTATGTAGTGAATGTGGTGGAAGAGAGATTATTGAAACCAGCTCAGAGGTCATATGTCTGGGGTGTGGGATTGTCTTAAGAGAGAAGTTCCAAGACTCATCATTCTATATTAGTCAGAACCCTCTTCCTAAAAAGGGTGCTCAATATAAGCAATGTGTCGCTCTGGGAGAAAGGCAGAACTTCGCAGGGGGTTTAGGCTCATATATAGATTACGAAAAAACTAAATATCTTAAAGATAAAACAGGGAAATTATTACCTCCTGATGAGCAAAAATTATATAGAAGACTAAAGAAAAATTACGCACAATTCTTAAGAGTAAAAGACCACGAAACAGAATATCGGATTTTTAACATTTTGAGGAAAGTCTCAGCATATCTTAATCTAAATAAAAATATACAAATTAACGCAGGATATTATTACAAAAAGATAATAAAAAATGAAAAAAAAGTTGTTAACAATATTACCTTAATCGCATTCTGTCTCTTTTATGCGGTGAGAAAGGAATATTATAACGCCCCCTTTACCATTAAAGAAATTGCTCAAGCATTTGTAGATATGGGGCACAGAGTTAACCCAAGATTAATGTTAAGAGATGGATTGAGGTATAAACGACACTTAAATACTAATGCAGCACACCATAAAAGCGAGGATTACCTTAGTAGGCTTCTAAATGCCGTCATCAATCATGAGCTATTAGAAAAACGATTAGAAAAGAAGCAAAGCTCCCAATCAAAAGAAGAATATCTGAATAAATTAACGCTAATGTGTAGAAATATACTAAGAAACTTTAGCACTCGGAAAAGAGGGGGAAGAAACCCCTTTATTTTGGCAGGATCAATTATCTACTTAGCGGACAGAATATTGGCTAAAAAACTTGGGGAAAAGGCGGTTCTAACTCAGACTCTAATATCAGAGGCTACTACAATCCCCGAATACTCCATTAGAGACCACTATGTCAATTTGTTAAAACCAATATTTATAAATGAGTTGATGTAGAATAATAACAAAATCAAAACAAGACCCTGAAGTTCGCTATGTATGCGAATCGGAATTTCTGAAGCCGAACCCAACATTTTCACATTTAAGCAATCAGGAAATTTGGCTTTATGATGAAATTCCAAGGAACTTTAGAAAAAAGGAAGAAGATCATGTTTTATCTGTGCAGAAAAACATTATTACAAATGAATTTGAAGTAATAAAGAAATATAATATAGCTATTCCTAGAAACATTATGGCGAAAGATGCAAAAGAAATTCTCCAAAATATTAATCAGGGAGAAGAACTAAAACCTTCAGAGATAATTGCTAAACTGTTAAGGGGAAGAAATACGCTCGTTTTTTTGCAGAATTGTTCGAATGTCGTATATAAAACCAAAAACCTATGGGAAGCAATAAGGAGAGCTGAAGAGATTCGTGGCCTTTACTATAAGAATTATGCGCAGAGTTATAAATTTAAGAAATGTTTACACCGTGAACCTGCTATAGCAACTAAATGCCTCCTTAAAGAAGAATTTATTAATAAGAATGAGGTGATAAAAAATTAGCGAAGTTAAAGATAATAAGAAGATGGTTTATAAGTGTGTGTGCGGATTTGTATTCTTTTCCGAGGATATAATGAAACTTTTTAAGCAGACCAAGGTTGAAGGTAATTTAGAAGAGGGAATAGTAATATGTCCCGAATGTGGGTCGTCAATAACAGTTAAAAAAGAAATTACCGAATAAAATTAGTAGAGGAAATATAGATTGACCGATTTTGAACAAGATTTTAGCGATGGTATAAATAAATCTGAGCTCACCATATTTAATGAATTTGATTACCAAAACCTTGTAATTGCTCTTGAAGTTGTCTACTACGAATATTGGAATTTATTCGATAGAGTTTTCCAACAGAGATGTGAAAAAGAGATTTTCAGACTCGTTGACCGCTTATATATCATTCTAACCGAGAAAAAGCAGTTTAATAAAAACCCCTGCTTATCAATCGGAGACCTTGAATTACTCTTGATAATAATCAACGAAGTATTAAAATTAAAAATCAATATCGATTTGCAAAGCGCACAAAAACCGTTAGTGGATTTTTTTAACTCATTTTACTGTCAATTTGATTTAGTTGTAGATAGTGAAAAATAAAAAAAGGTAAAAATAACGGGATATAAAAGAAAAGCATAGCTGAAAAGATAAGGAATAAGAAAGAATATTTGATTATAAAAGTTTTTTAAGAAATAATATTAAGGAGGTTAAATCTTAGAGTACTTTAAATTTTTAAATTAAGAGGTATAAAAAATGACGGTTAAAGATTTTAATTTACTTATGTTTCAAGAAAGGGAGAATTTTCACGGCAAAAAAGAAAGAATAGTTATTATTGATTGTAAGAGATGCCCGAAATATACGGGTGAGCTTCTAAACTCCATAAGATGCAATCAGTGTTTTTTAGATTCGTTATTTAAAATTAAAGGGAAGAAATTTGACAAGTTCTCATTAGAATCTAATAATTTGACAATTTCGCTAAGAAAAGAGAAAATTAACTTATTCCTGAAGTGTTTCAAGAAGATAAAGGAAATTAAGGAAAGTTATAAAATTATTGACATAGAACGCTATAAGAAATGTATCGAAGAGGATAGAAAATGTGATATTTTCACGGAATTTTATTCTCCAAGTAAATTTTATTTAATAAATATAAAACCTGCTAAGATTCATTTTAATAATCCAATTCAGCTTTATGATGTCGTTCAATTGAGATATGGTCTTATTAAGAAAAACGATATTAAAACTGTGAAATGCTTTCGTTGTAGAAATGAGATGTTAAAAAACTACGAATGTTTCTTAGAAATGATGAATAATTTAGAGTTGATTAAAGATTATCGTGCTTTTTGCAAAAGAAACGAGCGTTATCCAGCATATTCTAAATATATTCAATCGTTATTTGATAAATCAAACAGCGATGATTCTACGCCAAAAGGAGAGATGCAAAAACCAATAGAAAGAAGGGATAAACTTAGACTAATTAATACTTATGAAATTGGAGATTGTAAAATATTCAAGATTTTTATTTATAATGTAGAAAAGGATCGTGAAAAGTTATATGAGGTAAATTTGGTATATGCTTCAGAGGAAGAGGAAGGATTATTTCGAAGAATAACCAAGGATGTAAGAGACTTTCTCATAGAGGCCTTTATACTTGATACCGTGTTAGCATTTGAAGAATTAATTGATAAATACTTGAATGAGGGGGTTTCGTATCTTAAGAATAAATATAGTCTTTCTAAAGACGAACAAAATAGAATAAGCCTTTTAGCGACATTTGAAGCCATAAATCTAGCTAAATTATTTCCCTTTTTGATAGACGACAATATTGAGGAAATATTCTTGGATTCTTCAGAATCCTATATTTACATTAACCATCAAACATATGGCCGATGCCGAACAGACATTAAGTTTAAAACAGATGAGATTGAGCGATTAAAAATATTCATTAAACTTTATAGTGGCGAGAGATTGGATCTCACTAATCCAAGTATTAATTTCATTATGAAAAATAAATATTTCTTTTGTAGATTTACTATAGATATTGCTCCAATTCACGCTTCAAGCTTTTCTTTTGATATCAGAAAGCTAAAAAAAAGTCTTCTAAATATTCAGGATTTACTCAAAAATAATACTCTAACCCCTCTAATAGCTTCCTTTCTTTATTTTAATAGTCTGAAAAGGAATAATATCACTGTAATTGGGGAAATTGATACTGGAAAAACAACTTTAATTAATACATTAGATTTAATATTGCCAAAAGAATTTAGAAAAATTTACATAGAGAATGCTATTCTCTATTCGAAAAGCAATCAAATTAAAAAACTTTTACAACTGTGTCCGGATATAATTTATTTAGGAGACGTTTTAACCAAGGAAGAAGCCGAAGCGATGTTTCACTGTTTATCAGCGGGGTTAAGAGGGTTCCAAACCATTCACGCCAATAATATAGAATCGTTAGTGAACCGATTCAGATATCATTTTAAAATTGATCCTTCTTGCTTTAATGATTTAGACTTAGTAATCTTAATGAAAAAAGATTCTAACTCCAGTACGAGAAGGATAATTGAGATTGCCGAGATTAACTATGAGGGGGAAATTGACTCTCTTTTTACCTATAATCCTCAAACTGACACTTGGGATTCATTGAAAGGGGTTAATTTATTTAAATGTAAATCTATCCAAAAAATAACAAAATACGAAAAACTTGACAAAGAAATATTTTGGCGTTATCTGAATATCTATAAGCAGATATTTGAAGTTTTTACTAAATATAAGAAGTTACCCAATAAAGTATTAGTCGAATTCTTTCACGACTTAGCCTCGATTAGCAAAATCGGGCTTCAGAAGTTAGAACAATTCTGGGGCGACTGGAAAAGGGATTGTCTAAATTCCTTAAAATACCTTTAAATTATTTGTAAATTTACACTCTCTTATTTATCAATAGTATAAATATCTATAAAATTTCGGACTTTTTATACAAAATTATAAACTATTTCTTAAGTCTCGTTTTTCAAACATTATGGTATTAGATTTAGCTTAGTACTTAAGAAGATGATTCAAAATAGAGAACAAATTTGTCCTAATTGCGGAAAAGGATTCTTAATAACAGATTGCATACGTGGAGAAACTGTTTGTAAGAAATGTGGTATTGTTGTAGAGCAAAATATCATTGATTCCCGTGCCGAATGGCGTTCATTTTCCCCAGAAGAATACAAAAAACGGGCACGGGTTGGAGCGAAAACAAGATTAGATAAATTTGATAAAGGATTGACAACGGTAATTGCAAAAGAAAATAAAGATGCTTTTGGAATTTCATTAACTCCAAATATGAGAGCTAAAATTTATCGATTAAGAAAATGGCAAGAAAGAACGAAAACAACTAAAGCAATTGATCGCAATTTAAATATTGCTATGATTGAATTAGACCAAATTGCTTCTCAACTTAATTTATCTAAGGACTTAAAGGAATCAGCGGCATATATTTATAGAAAAACGCTCTCAAAAGGATTATCAAAAGGAAGAACAATAAAGGGAATTATTATTGCGTCTATTTTTATTGCGTGTAGAAAGAATAAAATTCCTATAACTCTAGAATCCTTTAATGGCATTATTACAATTAAAACAAAAACAATTGCACGATATATTAGGTTAATTCAATATGAGCTTAATATTAAATTACACCCATCTTCTCCAAAAGATTTTCTTTCTTATTTTTGTTCTGAGTTAAGACTTTCAGGTGAGGTTCAATCACTTGCAATAAAAATAATTGAATTATCACAAAAGAAAGGAATGATGATAGGAAAAAGTCCTTTAGGATTTGCTTCAGGAGCGTTATATGTTGCATGTAGAATACAAGGTGAATCGAGAAGTCAGAAAGAAATATCGAAAATTGCAAAAATAACTGAAGCAACACTACGAACACGATATAAAGAGATATCAAATTTACTAAAGTCAGAGGAAGACTTCTATTACTTTCCTACAAGTTCCCTATGAAATATTGAACGAAAGTGCGTTTTCTAATAAATTCATCCTAAAAATCTTTTTGACTGTAAATTCCTTTTGAAATATTAATTCGAAACTATTTATAACGCATTAAATAATTAAGCATTCTATAAGACTTCTTCCTTGATATCACATAGATATCACTCCCTTAAATAAGGTCTTCTTTTGCTCTTAGATTCATGGAAAAACTTCAAATAATGAGAAGCTTACCCAATCA
>JAUWBH010000183.1 GCA_030605085.1 Promethearchaeota archaeon
CCAAAGAGAGGCCATAAAATTTTATAGGACAAGTTATGTATTAAGCGTATCGAAATACACTAACCAAAAGACAAAAATCCAGGGTGCATGGCAGGAGCCTTGATTTTGTGGAGTACGCTTCATTTTTGTTTTTTGCGTCTATATTATTTTACGCGATCTTTAGTTAAATATTTATGTGTATAATGGAACTTCTAAACTTATATAAAGTTGAACCGAGTCGAATTAATAATTTCTCTCAACGCTTGCGGGATCTTATCTTGGATTGAATAATATAAGTATCTTTGTATTTAAAAAAAAAAGTGCGACAAGAAAGTCTTATGTCCGAATACAGGACTTGAAAATAGAAACACATAAAGGTGATTTTCAAAAACTGGTATCGAGATGACCGAAAATGGCTATCCAGACATGCATCGTTAGTAATGACCTTGTGTGAAGCTCTGGAAACAATGTACCGTCAGCACTTAGCTATGAAGCAGGCTGTGGGCTAGCCAAGGAACCTATGGGAAACGACAGTGAAGGTGTGATAAACCTCGTTATTAAAAATCGGCGAAACATAGTTGATACGCCGAGACCAAAAAGGTGAGTTGCCAGGTAGAAATGGTTTTTTTTCATCTCTTTGTTATCCGTTGTGCAACCGGGGGATAGCACCTCCCTAAGGGTTCCGTTGAACGTCGGGCATAAGGAACTTGGTAAACCCAATGAGTCCCATACACATATGTGGAATGGTATCCCGACCGTGAGGAAAGGGGAAGGCTTAGTGGGTAGAGGATGCTGGAAAAAGCGAATAGCCTTAGATGGTATGGAACGGTTATTTGGAATAGAAAACTCCAAAGGTAGTTATACTACTCCAGCCAGAAAGTTAGGTGCGAATAAAGGTTTGAATACAATTAGATACGCTGATGATTTCGTGGTGACGGCGCCATCGAAAGAGAGAATTGTGAATTATGTGCTTCCGAAGCTTAGAATCTTTCTCAAAGAGAGAGGCATGAAATTGAATAAAACCAAAACGAAGATTGTACATCGAGATGACGGATTTGATTTTCTTGGTTTTAGTATCCGTCAATACCACAGTAAAGCGAGAAGTGTGTGCTTAGCAAAACCTTCTAAGGAGGCGGTTAAATGTCATTTACAGCACATTAAAAGAGTGATTTCAAAGAATAAGCAGATGAAAGCAGATGAGCTCATCTATAAATTGAACCCGATTATTAGAGGATGGGCTAATTACTATTGTTATAGTAGCGCAAAAGAGACATTCAACTACATTGATTATCGGATATGGAAGATGTTGTGGCAGTGGTGTTTGCGACGCCATAAAGATAAAGGAAAACGGTGGATATGACATCGCTACTTTATGAATATGGGCAAAAGAACATGGATCTTCGGAGAAAGGAAAGAGAATGTTTTGTTGTTTTGTCATTCTTTCCGAGCGGGCTTGAGATATATTCCCGTAAAGGGATATAATAGTCTATATGATGCAGATTTGCATGATTACTGGAATAAGCGACATGGTAAATCCTGGCGCGAAACCACGCCGATGTGATCGATTCCTATAGAGATGTCCGAGGTGACTTGGATGATTTCTGGGGGACTGTGAATAACATGAACCAATGGAATGTGGTGACATGATGCGGGTTCTTGAGGCGCGAGCCCCGTGCGGGGAAACTTGCACGCGGGGTTCCTGAAAGAGGAAGAAGATGGTAACATCCTCTCCTTATTTAACATTAGGGAAGTTTAAGTACCTAAAATAGAATTTAGTTCTGTCATGCACTTAAAAAAAGCTCTAAAAACGGTTGGAAAAAAAGTTAAAGATAAAATTAGGGAATTCTTCGTAGACGAGTACGGCGGGAACCTCGTAGAATATGCCCTGCTAATCGGATTTGCACTATTTATCTTTTTCCTTATAATTACCGTGATTATGTCGATGTTAGATTGGACCATAGGACAGTCGAACGAGTTTTTCGACACGGTTTCGGGACTTGGAGAATAACACCTTTGAACACTTACAAGAGAATTGAAAGTTCGAGAATTATCTTCAGCAAGATTCCTTGAATTTCGAGTAATTTGTTCTGAACTAATTCCCTTCTGGGCATTTCCCTAAATTGTTCGGAATATTATTTTCTAACTATATTTACCAGTTCTAGGTGAAAAAAAAGAAATAGTAAAAGTGGATTATACAAAATTATTTTGGTTTATACCTCCTATTAGTCGCTACTCCGGCATGAACTTCCTCCATTTCTAGCTTAAATAAATTCCCGCTCTCGATTGTTAAACTTCCATCAAATACATGTGTCTTATCATATTGCGAGAATCCATCCTCATCAAAAATATATCTAAAGTTAACGATCTGCTTCCCATCAGAACCTTCTTGAATATTACGAATATACAGATCCTCAATTTCACAATGAGGTCTTAAAGGGTCTCCCCACCCTGTCTTGGAATGAATTAATTCCATTAATTTTTCTTTAATTTGATTTTCATTCATAATTCTTTGAAAAATCTACTAAAGTTCAAAGAAATTTTTCAAGATTATAATTTAGAGGTATAGAACTTAAAGTTCAAAGAAATTTTTCAAGATTATAATTTAGAGGTATAGAACTTAAAGTTCAAATAAAAGAAATTCCTTCATAATCAGATTCTGCCAGACTTTTTCTAGCAACGCCCAATTTTCGTACTTCGCGATTCAATTTTAAAACCGCTTCTCTTACGACTTCTTTATTCTTTGCTCCAGTACAAACTATTCTTCCTGTAGAAAATATTAAAAAAACTGTTTTTGGCTCTGCCATGCGATAAATTAAATCCGGGAATACTTCTGGCTCATACATGGCAGAATCCATAATAATCGCTGCCATATTTAAATCAATATTAGTGTGTAAATCTCCGCTTGCGACTAAATTCTGAATTGTAATTTTTGGATTACTTACTTCAATTCCAGCTTTTTTAATTTTTTTTACAACTTTTTTTACTCCTGGACCTGCCTCATCCGCTCTTCGAAGTTCTGTGACAACCATTTTTCCCGTAGAGAAGATAAGAAATGTTGCTTTAGGTTCTGTAATTCTCATAACGAGCCCTGGAAACCTTTCAGGATTATATTCTACATCTTCGTGTTTGCGGGCAATTATGTTAAGATCTATCTTTTCTGTAATTTCCACTACAACTGTGCCAACAACGTTTTCGATCTTATAATCTAATTCTGCTTCAAAATCGTATTCTTCAATTTTATTGTTTTCTTCCGACATAATATTACTTCTAATATGAATTAATTTTATTTCAAATTTCTTATTTACACGCTATTCTCTTCGATAATTGAGTCATGAATTAATCCTTTTTCTAAAAATTTCTCTTTTAAAACATCGCTCGATTTTACGAGGCTCACGAACCCGGATATTTTAAGCGGCTTTATAATTCTATTTTTAAGTTGCCACTGGATAGTGCTCATTTGTATTCCTAACTTTTTACAGATTGCGTTCACGGTCACTTTTTCCTTGTACCAACAAAGAGCGATTATACTCGCGACTACTCCCGAGATTACATCCTCTTTTGTATTATTAACGAGCTCCCAGAGGTGATACAGAAGCGCTTTCGACTGATAATAAAACAACATTCCTAAGTCGAAGTGCTCGGTAATTTCGAGAATCCTCTGAAACGCATATTCTTGCCTACTTCTTTCGGCGCGATATTCGGGATAAAAGTTGTCGATCTGGAGCTTGAACGCGTTAAATTCCTTTTTCGAGATTCGGGACACTTCCAGCAGCTCTTTTTCGTTAATCGAGACATTGTTACCCTTGAGAAAAAAGTAAATAACTAAGGGAACGAGCTTTTCCGGGGCTCTATACTTGGTCGACGGTCTTAGCGCACCATAGATTTTTTTGAACTTGTCGAGTACCAGGTCTCTATAAGAATCGGGTAGCTTTAGAGCGTACAGAATTCTGGAAATCTCGTACCTTGCTTTGTTAAAAGTAGCTTTTTTATTGTCGCTAATGGAATGAAGCTTGTTTAACCTGTCGAACTTGTAGCGGTGATACCTCTCGTTCTTGTACCCTAAGTAAGTTTTTGTTAAGATTGCGTTTTGAACGGCTTGCTCGTTGTACGGTTTGTAATATTTTAGCTTTTGCTCTTCTACCACGATCCCACAATCTTGGTACACATACATGCCTTCTCTGTTTTCGGAAATGTTTTTAGATTTACAAGCGTCGCAACTCAACTCCTCGGAGCGCGTTTCTTTGGCTCTCTTTTTCCCACTATCCTTATTTTTAATTAATAGGCACATTACCCTTAAAACCCCAAAAACGTAAGTTAAGATCTAATATAATTCGATCTTATATATGTACGAAGTGTGAGACGGTTTTTTGATCAATAATTCAAAAATCTAAGATCGTTCGAGGCAATTATTATCATCATGTTTTTTTGTTAATGTAATTTTTAAAACTAATACTATTTAAATTTCGTGGTTTACTATAAACTGACTTCTTGACTTTTATTCGAGATTTTTTTATCTTCTTCATTATCGTCCTTTTCGACCGATTCTAAAATTATCCTCCTAATTTATTTTAAAACCAGCAATATTTATCTATTATTAATAAAGTTTATTTTTTTGTTTATAAATTTATAAATATAATTATTACTAATCAGAATTAAGAATGGCTAATATGATTGATATTGAAGAACAAATCGAAAAAATAAAAAAGATAGACGATAAAGCAAGACATATAATAAAATATGCTAAATTCTTTAAGTTGCCTATACTTGTCGGTTTCGAAGAGGAAAAACAATTAAAAGTTTGGTGCCCTTATTGTAAATGTTTCCATCACCATTCAAACAAAGAGAGGAACGGAGCTGAAAGAACTTTGCTTGAAAGGAGAAGAACAAACCATTGTGTTCCCATTTATTATGCAAGGGGTGCTATAGAAGAAGGAATATCACCGCTTGATGAATATTACATTTTAACAACAAAAGAATTGGAGGGATTGGGTGATTAAAAATGAATGGTTGGAAAGTAGATGGAAACGGTCTATATTATGGTGGAGAACAAAAGCATGATTTCAACAAACGGCAAGTGAAAGTGTGTAAGGAGTGGATAAAATTCTTCGCAGAAAGGGTAGCTAAATTCAACGAGAACATAACTTCTTATACATTGAAGCACATTGTAGAAGAAACATATCAAAAATTAGGATTTGGAGCTTATGTTTCTAATGGAGAATTTATTATGGCAATGGGGGAATTAGGATATAATATAAAGCCTACAGATGAGGGATCTATTAATGCTAACTTTAACATCGGATTTAAAAACTTATTAGACTTGAATTTAAAAGATGATATCCGAAAATTTGTCCGATCTAAAGTATGGACGAATCCTATAATTGATGTAGGTGAGAGGGAAAAAAATTATAGTGCTGATATATTTGAAGCGTTAGATTGGCTCAAGAACAGTCTAGATCTTATAGAATATCATTCAAACGAATTCAAGGAGGGAATAGGCTGGGATAGTGGTATCAATCCATTGGGACGCCCAACAATAGAAGAGATTATGGGTTGCTTAATTAAATCTGAACAAGTTTTAAGAGGGTGTCTAGAAGATCAATTGATTAATGAGTATCGAGAAGAATTTGGAGAATCTACTTATGAGAAAGTAATTAATAATTTTGAAAATATTGTTGAGAAATATAATCTCTTCAAATATGTGAGAAAGAAAGAATAAAAGCAATTTGCTATTTAATTCTCTTTGCTTGATTGAGTCATTCCAATCCTTCTGACCTTCATGAACTTCTCCAGTCTTTCAAGTTCTTGGTTCATATTAACCCCTTCCCGTTTCTGATAGTGTAAATTATCTTCATCCTAGTATTAATTGTGTCGTAAAAATTTATGCTATATGAGACACCTTTATTTCTAATTTTTTGGAAAAAAATACGGTTTATTTCATCTATTATGAGAAAAAAGCAACTTTGTTTCATCTTTTCTGAAAAATTGTGTCATCTTTTCTGAAAAAGGGGAGCGGCGAATATGAGTACGCACTCGATTCGCCTAAAAAGAGGTTTCATTTTTTTTGAAAAATTACAAAAGCTTTTTAGAAATTTGACTAAATGTATTTAAAGAAAAATGGTGTATTAAATTATATGGACCCTTTTGATATTGCATTTCTAACGATTGGATCAATATCGTGCGTCTGGAGTGCAATCTGGTTATTATTTTTTATTCTGAAGTATAGGCAAATTAAAGAATTACTTAACTATAAAGATTATATGGGCGTTTTAGGCCTCTATTTACTTGTCTTAGGTTTAGTCAACGAAATTGCTTTTTATAGTATAAAAGCGGAGACATTTAATATCTTAGGTGGATTAATTATAATTGCTGGAGTCATAGTATTAATAAATTGGGTAATCTGGTCAATAGTTAATTTAAGCAGGAAAGTAGAAAAAATTAATGAAAATATTGCTGCTATTGGATATATAATTGAAATCTTTTTAAGCTTATTTTTTGGAGTTACCTTGGACATTTCAACTTCTCTAGAATTTCTGATTTTTACCATTCTTATCTTTATTATTTTCTTTTTTTGGTCAGGGACAATGATGTATACTCTAATTAATATAGATAAATTTCGAAATAAGGGAGAAGCTGAGAAAAAAGAGATTACAATTAGAGAAAAAGCCAAAAAAGTTCCAACAACAGCAGAACATCTAAAAGAAAGGAGCGAGATTTATGAATGTTCGATATGTGGAAGTAAATTGTCAGCTGATTTAAGAAAAAAGTATAGCATGGGAAAAACAGTTTTTTGTACATATTGCGGAAATGAAATTGAATAGGAAATAATAATATTAAGGATTATAAATAAAAAAAACACAAAGACATTCAATCTTTTGATAGTTTTGAGGTTTAATATAGAAGATAAACCTTCTTGAGTTTCAGCTAATATATATTAAATTTTTTCTCCTGAGAAATTTTTCTTTTAATAGATCCAATTTTACTTTTTTAACATACTCGATGAATTTAAAAATATAGAAAAAAATTAAGATATGAGAATTATTTTACCATGTAGGCAAAATAGTTTTCCATAAGATGTAGGTGTTAAAAATAAGCAATTGTAAATTTTGTCAGAAAGAAATTTGGGGTTCAAAAGGGTGTACTTTTAACGAGATTAAAATTGATGGCGAATGGCACGAGCGCCTCCCTTACGATGGAATAGATAGGTGTCACGATTGTGGGATTTCGAGTGGTCATTATCATCATTTAGGATGCGATATGGAGAGCTGTCCCGTCTGTTATGGGCAAATGATATGGTGTAATTGTGGGGGACGGAAAGAGGCGTTAAGGGATGGGGAAAACATCGCACCGCTCATTGAAGTGGAAAAAGAATTCGTTGTTAACCAACACATTACACTAAGGTTAGAAGAAGATATGACTATCATATATGTGGACGAAGAGCCTTTTAGACAGTGTAGGTTTTTGTTGTTAAACATCCCTGTAGATGTGGTTAGCTCTTTTGACGATGTCGAATCCATTGACGAGGCAGCAGAGCGACTCGATAATTCTTTAGAATACGATTTAGAACTCGGTAGCTCTGAACACGGAATTCCTCCAGAGATCGAGTTTTGGGGGCATTGTTCAAACTTGCAGGTATGGGTGGAAAGCAATTATAACACGAAATTACTTCATAGAAATTTAGCCTTTCCTTTGCTAAAAGAATTAACGGACGTAGGAGATCCAACCGCAAAAAAGGTTTTTAAAGAGGAAATCGGGAAACGGTTTTTATCCAACGTCGAATCCGTCATGAACTTCTTAATTTTAGAAGGATACTTAGATTATTTAACTTTTGAAGAGTTTCAGACGATATTGGATGAAATTGATTTCAATACCTTGGATTTAAACAAAACTTTGAAAAATTGCGTGAATCAACTTGATTCTATATACGTAAGGCTTATTTTAGAAAAAAGTGAAAATTCCTTACTCGTTAAAGAGATAAAAGATTTCACTTATCCCATGGAACATAAGCCTTTAGACGAAACAATTAAATATAGCTATCGCGTAGTACCAAATTTTGGACATTCGGATAATGTGAGTAGCATCGCGATTTCTAAAGACGGAAAGTACGTTATATCGGGCTCTTATGATAACACCGTAAAGATCTGGGATTATGACAAAGGAACCGTTCTAAAAACATTGAGCGGACATACTGCATTGATCTCATCGGTTGCGATCTCCCCAGATGGAAAATACGTAGTTAGCGGGGGAATGGATAAAAGAATTATCGTGTGGGAGTTTAAAACAGGACAGAAAGTACACATAATAAATGCACACGAAGGAAGCGTGTGGTCTGTCGATATAACTTCCGATTCCAAATATTTTATTAGCGGTTCAGAAGATAGAAACATTGCGGTATGGGATCTTCGTACAGGGAACATGAAGCAATCGCTCATGTATTGGCAATACGGGCATAAAAATGATGTACAAATCGTCAGAGTAACTTCGGATGGAAACTTTGTAGTTAGCGCCTCTATTGATAAAACCGTAAAAATCTGGGATTTGAAAAAAATGGAAAAAGATTAGAGTCAATTATAAATGAGACTTTTTTACAAGAGGTTTTAAACGAACAAAACTCTGATATAAAAATATTCAAGGAGATTTTAAGGGAAAATCTATATAAAAGTACAATGGTAAGCATAAATGAAAAATCTAAACTAATAAAGATTATTCAAAAAGAGCACCTTACTGAAGAAGATAAAGAAGAATTAAGACAAATACTGCGCAAACTTCCTTCTGAAGAATTGAAATCGTTATTGGGTAAGAAATATGAGCTATTTGTTAAAAATTACGCGAATCTTTCAGATTCTAGTGGATCTACAACAGAAATAGTAAATTCAGAGAATGAATCTGGTGAATCCTTAACAAGCAAACAGGAGAAAAATGAAATTAACATCCCCAATTCTACTGTTTTTACGATTAGATCATACAATAAAAACAAACCGATATGGAAATTTATCAAAAACTTTATTATCGTAAATAAGGACAAAATAATTGAATCATGGAATAGTTCTACGGAAGATCAATTTTTTAGTGCTCTCAATAATTCAATTCTTGAGCAGCTAAAGGAAAAGAAATTGTTAATATATTTACCGTCCAATACTATTAAAGCTATTCCAAATGAAATAAAAATTATTTTTCTAATGCTTTGTAGATTACAATTAAATCTTACTACTGATGAAATTCTTGAAAGTGTAGAAGTGAAAGGTCAAGAAGGTAAGGCAAGAATTATGGCAAACCATCTTTCAATAGACTTACCTCTATCAATGACTGAAAAATTACTTCAAATTCTTGAATCGAAAAAAGAATTAATTGAAACAGGAGATTTTGAGCCAAATACAAGAAATATAATTTATATTGATAATACTCTAAAACCTCTTCTAATAAAAAATAAACTTTCAACTAAGATACAGAGATGGTTAGAGAAGAATACACAATTTAAAAATTTAACAGAATTAAAAGATCATTTTAGACCAGATAGAAACAGATATAAAGCCTATAAAAGTATAAAACCATCAAAAGATACTAAGAGAGCAAAAGTTAAAATTGATGTTTTAAAGAGAATTGTTGATACAATAATAAAAAATAATCCATCAATTAATTTCATTAAAGATTTATCTATTGTACTTTATAAAAACCCTACAACTTTATCTGGAGCTTTATATGGTGGACGTACGATGGATTATAAAATCTTTAAAAAATTTGAAACGCTTTATGGTTCACCAATTCCTCATGAAGTTCAATCTAAAGTTTATACACGTGGATATCAATGGAAATTTTTGTATGAGGATGAAAAAGGTGTTATTATCAATGACGATGAAGCTCGGAAAAGAGCGGCAACTTATTTGAAAAATGATGTATTAAAAGGTGATTTTAGTAAATATGATCAAGATTACATCATTAGAGTATTAAAAAGAAGCGATTTTATTAGCGCAATTAAGAATAGAGGTTTTGATTTCAACGAAATTCTTATTGAAGCAAACCTTTCTCTAAATCTTGAAACTTTCAAATGGGAAAAATTTATGTGGGACGAATCTGGAATTCCGCGAACAAAAGAACAAGCATTACAAAATGCGGGAGATTTTTTAGTTTCCTTAATTGAAGATAATGATTACGATTTTGGGTATTTAGGAGCACCGAATATCGAATTTTTACAATCTAAACATGCGGATTTTATTGGAGCAGTTTCAAATCATAATCTACTATATAATGAAATCTTAAGAATTAAAGGTTTAAAGTTAAATCGCGAAAATGAGCGATGGTCTTTTCTTGATATTGATGATTTTGAGAATAAATTAAATCTGAATAAAGTTTTGGAAAGGGTATCAAATTATTTTAACATGTATATATTCACTCCAGCTTTTAAAGAGACTTATAATATAAATTTAAATGAAGCTCCAAAAATAGAGTTAGTTAAAAATTGGATAAAAGGAACTGAACATGGTGGTTTTCTCAGAGCGATTTCGTTAAGAAATATTAAATATAATGACATTTTAAGATTTTTAAATCTACAAGTAAATTACGATCCAAATTTATGGAATTGGCTTGATTGGTCTCCAGATGGATTTCCTCAGACTTACCAACATGCATTAGCAAAAGCAGGAGCATACTTAAAAAACGAAGTTTTAACCGATGAATTTAAAAAGGAATATAATTTGGATCAAAATGAAGCACCAGCTTTTTATATTTTAAAAGATCATGTAATACACTCCTCATTCTCATTTGCCTTAAATAACAAGAAAATATCTTTTAAAGATGTATTATGGACTCTAGGTTACATTCCCCAAGATAATGAACTCCTTAAAGACATAGGTAAGAATTTTCATTGGATTGGAGAAAAGATATTCATTCAATTTACTAGATCTAAAGGATGTCTTTCTTATTACGAAATTCGAGTTAATATAAAGACTAAGGATCCTCTACTATATAAATTGTTTGGAAAAAATAAATCTGATAATTCGATAATAGTTAATAATTACTTGCATTCACTTTCTGTACATACAAGAAATATTCCTTCACACATTAAAATAATTCATGTGGATTATTTTCTTGGGAGTTCAAAAAGAAAAATTAAAGGAAAATGTCGAAAAGGCTATCAAGGCAAGGATAGAACGTTAATTCTTGTTCCTTTGCACGCTAAATCTGAGATGTCAGTTCCAAACCTAATTCCCTTTAAAAAAAATGTCTTAATTCTTTCACCAGAAAAATTAGTTGAATTTTTTGGTTTTGATACTTTTACAAAAGATTTATTTTTAAAGTATGTAAATATTGCTAAAGAGGCAATTTTTCGAGAACAATCATATCAACTACTCCTTAATAAAAAATTAACAAGTAAAAATTACCTTTTAAACAATGGAGAGTTCTCGCAAATGGGATTAGAAAACTACTTAGATAGGAATTATGAATTACTTAAATATTCACCCGATAAGAATCATATTTATTATTTTGAAAAGTAAACCCCTTTTTTTAGAATTTAATCTTTTTTAGAATTAAATTTGCCATAGAATACGGATCGAGGGATTTTTCTATAACCTTTTCAATATAATTTTCTATTTTTTCGTTAGAATGAAGTAAATCTTCTATTTTTTTTACTACTTTATAGTTTAATATTTGTAAAGTTTCGCTTTTAATCCTGTTTTTTCGATAGTCTGAAATGGCATTTGAAAATAAAAACTCTTTATGTATTGCTATAATATTTAGAAGTGCTTCGACATTTTCACCAGTCAAAGAATTGACCTTAATGATTTCAGGTCGCCATTGTTTCTTTTTAGTGTAATGTTTTCGATCAACTTCATATTTGTAATTCATGCTTAATTCCAACATTTGCATGATCTCTAAGACCTTTCTGTCAGCTCCAGGTAAATCCATTTTATTCACTACAAATATATCCGTAATTTCCATAATTCCCGCCTTAATCGCTTGAATCTCGTCTCCTAATCCAGGAACTAATAATACAAGAACGATATGTGCGGATCTA
>JAUWBH010000141.1 GCA_030605085.1 Promethearchaeota archaeon
AAACAACCCGTCGCTAATTTGACTGTTCCTAACAAGGCAACGCCTAAAAAACCCGTCGCTAAAAAGACTGTTCCTAAAAAGGCAACGCCTAAAAAACCCGTCGCTAAAAAAACTGTTCCTAAAAAGGCAACGCCTAAAAAACTCGTCGCTAAAAAGGCAACACCTAAAAAGCCTGCCGCTAAAAAGCCTGCCGCTAAAAAGGCTGTTCCTAAAAAGGCTGTTCCTAAAAAGGCACCACCTAAAAAACCTGTCGTTAAAAAAACTGTTTCTAAAAAAACTCCGCCTAAAAAACCTGTCGCTAAAAAAGCTGTTTCTAAAAAAGCTCCGCTAAAAAAATCCAAAGCCAAAAAAACAAGGTAAAATTTATGAAAAATCGACAGACAAAAATACTATTTTTGGTGGAAAGGTAACAAAGGCATTTGAACAATGGAAATTAAAAAGACATAAATTATTTCAGCAAAAAATAGTTGGGAAGCCTTATTATAAAGGAAATCATGATGAATAGATCAAAAAAAAAAGGAAATTTTAGAATTACAAATGAATAATTTTGAATTTTACGGATTGCTAATTAGGTTTAACCCATTCCTATGTTCTTTAAACCTTCTGAAACTGTGCCAAAGCTTCTTATATGAAATCTCACTCCTTCAATATCTCGGAACTCCAACATGAATATGTCAAGATAGTTCATAGCTTCCCATAAGTCTTCTTTTTTAATTTCGTCAACATTTATAACTTCGATTCCTTCTTTAGATGAAGCTGAAGCTGCGGGAACTACGCGTTTAATAATGGAGGGCACAGGAAATTTCTGTAAGGTTTCTAAATATCTTTCAGCAACTTTGTTTGCGATTGAAGGTGGATACCACGCAAAGGTTATTAAATAAGGCATTATCTTACCTCCTCTTTAAATATTTTATTAGATTTTATAATAGATTTCAATGGAAGGTTGATTAACATTATATTTATACTTTACTTATTTGTGAAAATTAAATCACTAATTAAATTAAAAGAGATAGAAAATTTCAGAGATGACGATCTAAATGCATAATTATTAATTTTTGAGTTTATGTTTCAGTGATGACGATCGAAATATATAATTGGATTTAAATCTCTAGAAGTTCCAATCCTGAATCTACAAACTTAAAATTGATAATTTCTCCGGGTTGGTCTATTAATAATGGTTTTATTTCTTTTTCCTTTCCTGGTTTTAATAACCAAATCAAGCAACCACCACCTCCAGCACCACATATACGACCTCCTATAACTCCATTTTTCGTCATCAATTTATTTAAATGTCTCATATAATCAGTTGTAATCATTGGATTAAATTTTGTTTTTTCTTGCCAATCCTCGGATAATAATTCTCCAAATCTTTCAAAATTTTCAGAAATTAACGAATCTCTTATCTCATAAGCAATTTTTTTTAATCTATCTAAGGACCTTCTGGATTTCTCTTTATTTTCAATATAATCTTTAACTTGTTTACCTACTAAATCACCGCTAGTATGAGGTTCTCCTGTGTAGTATAAAAGTAAGTTTTTCTCAATTTTTTTCTTAAAAGAATTTGAGATTTTAAGCTTTTCGACTTTCACATTTGAGTTTCCAGAAAAAACCAAACCGTTAAATCCACCATAAACTGCAGCGTACTGGTCTTGACGACCGCCTTCGTTTTTTAAAATATATTGTTCAACATAATAGCCTTTTTCGGCAATTTCATTTAAATCTATTTCTTTATTTTCAATCTTTAATAATCCAGAGATCAAGGCAGTGCTTAAACTTGCTGATACTCCCAAACCTGCCTGTTTTGGAGGATCTACATGTATATTTATGTCCAATCCTACTTTTGGTTGCATTAATTGAAATACTGCTTCGATAATATTGGATGGAGCCTTATTATCGCATATTTCCTTGATAGATTTAAATTTATAATTAGTAAATTTATCGTCTGAATAGACATTTATTTTATTATCTTTCCGTTTGGTTAATTCGCATGTGATATATTTGTCAATTGTGACATTTACTACGTATCCTCCATAATCTGAAGAATAAAGCTCAACATCTGTTCCCCCTCCTCCAAATGCAATTCTAACTGGTGTTTTACTTAATATCATGGCAAATATGAAAGTAGTCTACAATATTTTTTTTTATATTTTGTTGGTTAATCAAAAGTAAACAATAGCTTAAAATTTATAAAATTTTCATCAATTTTACACATATGAAAATTTTTTTAGTAATATTTGATACGCTGAGAAAAGATCATACTGGTATAACTTACAATAACTCTTGGATTAAAACTCTTTATTTCGACGAATTTGCGAAAGATTCAATAGTATTCGAAAAAGCCTATCCTGAATCCCTACCAACTTTGCCCGTCCGCCGTTCTATTCACACGGGAATTCGCACGTTCCCTTTTAAGCACAAACAACTTCAATTTAGAAGCGACGATATAGTAGAGGCTCCTGGCTGGGGGCCAATTCCACCGGATCAAACACATATAGCAGAATACATGAACAAGAGCGCGTACATAACTTGCTTTATAACGAGCACTTATCACCAATTTAGAGCAAATATGAATTTCCATCTCGGGTTTGACGAGTGGCATTTTATTAGAGGACACGAATACGATAGATATAAAGCACGAATGCGAGGAAAAAAAAGAGAAATCAATCGTTTTGTTGAAAAACATGTCGTCAAGAAAACGGAAAAAAATAGGGGACTTGTTCAAATTCACAAGCTATTGCTGAAGAGATACTTTTCAAACGTACAAGATCGAAAATCAGAAGAAGACTATTTTCCAGCAAAAACTTTTAGGAAAGCTGTTGAATCCATTGAAGATTTAAAAGATTTTACGAATGTTTTTTGCCTAATCGACGAGTTCGATCCACACGAACCGTGGGATCCTCCTCAAAAATATTTAGATTTATATTTGGATAAGAATTATACCGGGAATAACATCATTCATCCAATTTACAGCGAGAATCTTGATTTCATTTCTGATGACGAGTTAAAATGTATGAAAGCAAATTATGCCGGAGAAGTTTCGCAGTGCGACAGATGGTTTGGATATTTCATAAATAAATTAAAAGAATTAGAAATATACGACGATTCTTTGATAATTTTAATTAGCGACCACGGGCACAGCTTAGGTGAGCATGGCGCTACGGGCAAAATACCGAGATTTATGTATCCGGAATTAGTTGATATACCCTTTATGATTAAACCACCAGGAGGAACTAATGGCCCTAAGCGAATCAGCAAATCGTACGTTTATAATCACGATATTTTACCAGCCATTTTTGGTTTTATTGGCGCAGACAAATCTAATATTTTCGATGGAGAGGATCTTTCAATATTTACTGATAAGGAGGATCATTTGTTAAAAAATCGCGATTATGCCACCTGCGGAATGGCTATATGGACATTATATAAAGACGATAACTACGCCTTAATTGCCTCTAACGATAAAACCGAATTGAAATTATTTGATCTCACAAAAGATCCAAATTGGAACGAGAATATCGCTGAAAACAATCGAGATATTTGCGACGATCTTTTTGAAAAGATAAACCAAGACGCAAAAGGCAATCTGCTTAAAGAGTTCAAATCAACTCGCTTCGAAAATTTTGAAGATTGGTACCATAATATGTATTTAATCTAAAAATTGAAACGAAATTGCAGTGTTAAAATACAATGAATTATAAATTTATAGAGAAGTTTGGACACTTTTCGGGAAACAAAAGATTAGATACTTCTAATTTTGAAGAACCTGAAAATGATAACGAAAAAACTAAAGAAAAATGGCTCGGAGGACAACGAGAAATAAAAATAAAGAGAAAGTTAACTCGATGGTTAAGAAATATTGCAAAAACCATAGATCCCAATAAGGTCCAAATTCATATGGTAGGACAATCGCATATTGATTGCGCTTGGATGTGGAGATTTGAACAAACAAGAAAAAAAGCCCAAGTGACCTTTAGAAAAGCAGTATTGCACTCAAAAATGTTCCCAAATACTTTCCGTTTTGCTTTGAGTCAACCTTTATTATTAGAATGGATTAAGCACGATAATCCAAAACTATTTAGTCACATTAAAGAAGCTGTTAAGAAAGGTAATATCGAACTTGTTGGTGGATCTTACATTGAACCCGATTGCAGGATGCCTTCTGGTGAAGCTATGATAAGACAACGAATTTATGGTATGCGCTTTTATCGCGATAATTTTGGGACTCTACCATCAATAGAGTGGTTCCTAGATTCTTTTGGATATAATCATGGATTACCCCAAATCTTAGCGAAATCTGGGGCAAAATATTTCTGGACTACTAAACTTACTTGGAATTTAAATACAACTTTTCCATTCGTTAATTTTTGGTGGCAGGGACCTGATGGATCCCGAATCCTATCAGCAAATTTTCATTTCGATGTACAAGTTCTTGAAGATTGGGAAAAATACCAAATTGGTAGACGTTTGCTCAAAAAAAATGGATTAAAAATATGGGATTATACAATGGATTATACTGAACTAAAAGACCATGTGGGAGAAGAAATTTGTCCTCACATCGGATTCTTTTTTGGTCTAAGTGATGGTGGGCACGGTCCTACTCATAAAGAAGTAGCAATTGCAAATGAACTTGCCAAATTAGATTTGTTTAAGTGGAGTGGGATTAAAAACTTTTTTAACGAACTTAAAAAATATTCCGATAAGTTTCCTATTTGGAACGACGAGCTTTATTTAGAAAATCATAGGGGTTGTCTTTCAAATCATGCGGATGTAAAAAGACATAATCGAAAATACGAAAATGCCATAGTTGCTCTTGAAACGCTCTCTATTTTAACAACTTTAATAAATTCAGAGTACGAATATCCTAAATATAAATTAGAAGCCCTATGGAAGACAACTCTCAAAAATCAATTTCACGACGTTTTACCTGGCAGTTCTATCCCAGAGGTATACGATGAAGTTTGGGACGATTGGACCGTGCAAGATATAATTATCGAAGAGATTATTAACGATGTTGGAACAGCCTTAGCAGTCGGATTTAACTCTGAGAGTTCCCATAATTCAACTGAATTTTTCCTTTTTAATCCAGTAGCTTGGGAAAGAAAAGCAAGAGTTTTTGTTCCTATTAGTGTATTTAAAAATACGACTATGCGCAATAAGAATGGCAAACCCAAATATGCTAAGCTAAAATTATTAAATCAGGAAAATTCTGAATATCTCTGTCAACCAATTGCTGCTGAACCAGAAGATACAATAGAACGCATGCCGGCAGGATGGTGGACCATAATTAAATTAAATCCTTTGAGTCTTACTCCAGTGAAATTAACGATATTGAACGACTCTCAAAGTGAAGAGATAAAAAAAACATCCAATTTTAATGTTTCAAAAGATATAATTTCAAATCAGAATATAAAAATTAAACTTGATCCTAATTCTAGCGCTATCGTTGAATTAATTGCTAAAAATATAAATGATAGAAACAATTTATTAAAAGGAAATTCATCAAATTTAACGTTTGGCTTTCTTGATAATGTACCTATACAGTATCACGCGTGGAATTTACACCCTCAATATTGGGAGCATCCAATCGAACTCTCTAACGAGAATGACGTTAAAATAAGGGTTTCTGAATTAGGACCTATATTTGCCACTTTAGAAATTTCTAGAATGTTAAGAATTAGCCCGGTTATCCAAAAAATAACGTTATTTAAGGATTTGCAGGAAGTTTTTTTAGAATATATCGCAGATTGGAAACAAAAAGATATTATGTTAAAAGTATTATACGGAACTTCTACTAACGCTGAGATTGGGACCGCTGATGAAACTTATTGCGCAGTCGAATTCAAAACTAATCCAGAGGTTCCTTGCGATAAAGCGCGATACGAGAAAATTTGCCATAAATATTTTGATTTAAGTACCCCGGATAAAAAATGGGGTTTAGCCATGCTTAACGAAGGAAAATACGCGTTTGATGTAAAAGGAGGCGACATGAGATTAACAATGCTTAGAGCTTGTCGATATCCCTTGGCAGCAGTAGAAGCCTGGGTAAATATAGAACGTGCGGAAAACGAAAGGATATTCGATCGTACAGTTCCAGAGTATAGCGGACTTGGCCCATTTAAATGTAGATATGCCCTACTCCCACATAAAGGAGGTGCTTTAAAAAATGCTGACGGATCTCCAAATGTAATCGTTAAAAGAAAGGCTGAAGAATTCAATTCGCCTATCATTGTCGTTCCATCAGAAAAAATTCAAACAAGTCGAAATATATACACAAAGTTAGACAAAATTTTATTAGAAATATTGACGCCTAATATATATTTAGGAGCTTTTAAAATGAAAGAATGGAACGAACAGAATACTATAATTGCTAGATTTTTTGAAGGATCAGGAGTAGCGACTACTGCTAAAATAAAATTTAATCCTGATTTATTTGAAAACATATCCAAAATAAAAGCTGTTGATTTATTGGAGAGAAAAATCGATAAAAATTTTGATTGGAATAAAGAAACTGGATTTTTAATGTTTAACATAGAAAAATTTGAAATTTGCACCTTTGAACTAAATCTAAACTATTAATTTAGCTTCGAAAAGAATTATCGCTTCTTTTCAGTTTGGAACTCTAATATTTCTTATGCTAAACCAATTATTTGATGCTTAAATTAACTCATATTTTAGATGAAAAAGTTTCAAAAAAATAGTACTAAATATTTTGGAAGATCGTTGGAATTATTTCTTTAAGCTCTAACCATTCTAGCGCCGCATTTTGGACAATTTCTATTATTACAAGGAACTCCTGCTTGATGGGACATAGTTTTACCACAATTAGGGCATACACATCCGCCTCCAGGTCCTGCAGCGTATGGTCCTCCCATCCTTCCTCTACCTCCTCCTGCTCTACCTCCTCCTCCTCGACCGCTCATAAATCAACCTCCTTTATATTAATTTAAAATAGAATTTTATTTTGAAATTTCTCGATTATGAATAATTATTCATTATTAATAAATGTTTTTTAATATTTTTAAAGCGAACTGAAATTTGGTTATTCAGTGATATTTAGATTTATAAAAGATTCCTTCTTAAAATTTTAAATAGGAAAAAAATAATCAAATTTTGTTTAAAATAAAGAGGATGATTAAAATTTCAAATTCGGTTTTAGATATTAGCGAAGTCTCGGGCAAAGAAATGTATCAAATTATGAAAGATTTATGTGCTTTTGGGTATCGTATAGCTGGAACTCCAGCCGCCGATAAAGCCGAGAAATATATTTTTCAAAAATTCAAAGATATGAATTTACCAGAAGTTAAACTTGAACCATTCAATTTCACCCGTTGGTGGGCAGAAAAATACGAACTTACCATTATTTCCGAAAATACTCCTTTAGTAGCCTCTGACCATTCCATAAAGTGCTTTCCAATTCATTTTGGTGGAACTACAGGCCCTGAAGGAATTGTTGCTGAAGTAATTTACGCGGGATATGGAACCGCAACGGATCTCAAAACTATAGATGTTAAGGATAAAATAGTTCTAATAGATGGAAATATGATATTCAATTTCTTTCCAACATGGCAATTGTTTAGATCAATAGATTTAGCAAAGAAACAAGGTGCAGTTGGATTAATAGTCAACAACGGTTCCCCTCTTGATTCTATTTCGTACACTTTTTTACTCGAGGGAGTAGAAGGTTGGAACGAAAGGATCCCTGCGCTTTCAGTAAATACTGAGGATGGAAACTATCTTAAATATTTTTGCATTCGAAAGCCTAGAAAATTAATGTTGAAACTCGTTGAGGATGTAAAAACAGAAACAGCGACCAGCAACATTGTTCTAGGAACCATTCCAGGTAAATCTGATGATATTGTATTAGTTGGAACGCATACTGATAGCACATTTACCGGTGCAGTAGACAACGCAGGAGCTAACGCGGGATTAATAGCTCTAGCTAAACATTACAATCAGATCCCCCTTGAACAACGGAAAAAGACAATTGTTTTTGCCGGTTGGACAGGTCACGAAGCTGCTTTATTAGGATCTAAAAAATTTGTAGAAATGCATAAAGATATGTTGGATAAAATAACTACTTTTATTATGCTCGATGGATTTGGATCTGATGGATGGTATAACCAAACCGATGGAGGGGCTGTGAAAACGGAACAAGACGAAAAAAGAGGACTCTTCGTTTCAGCTAATCCTGTACTTGCGCCATTTGTAATAGACGCTGCTTTGAAATACAAGTTAATGCCTGCCACTTATGTATCCGCAAAAGCTCTACCAGTAAGCGACCTTGGTCCCTTTATCCGAGCAAAAGTTCCCTCAATATTATTCATCGGAAAACCTATATGGTACCACACAATATACGATACCCCCGATAAATGTACTCCAGAACAACTCGAAAGATGCGCGAAAGCCCATATTCATGTCATCGATAAGATTCTTGAAACTCCCACCTCACAAATAAAAGAAGCTGATGGTACGCTAACGGACGCAACAATGTTAATTACTGAAAAAAAAGAATTTTCGCTCCCACTTACTTCATTTTCTGTCACCCCACACCCCATTATTAAAGGAACTCCCGCAATTTTTCACATCCCAGTATTCTCTATAAATGAAAGCATTATAATTGATATAACATGGGATTTTGGAGACGGAAAACAAAGTAAAATACCCCTAACAGTTCATAACTATAGAAAAGAAGGCACTTATGAAGTCACACTCCAAGTAATTGACAATTATGGCAATACTATAACCTCAAAACAACCTGTTAGAGTGATAAAAAAAAATGTTTAAAGTAAAGTTTTAATAGGTTAAAGATTCATTTTTTTCAACTTATTTTTAATACTTAGTACTTTCTCTTGAGTTAGATCGTTTACCTTCCATATTAAGAGGAATGCGAAGAAACAAAAGCTCATAGGTATCAATGCCATAATGACTCGAATACCCCATAATGCTAATTCGCTCTGAATCTTGGCCTCTGGTACGAAATTTGTTAATACATGAACTAACGCAATGATAATAACTCCTATTATAATTGATAGCCGCCCAAAGAATGTTCTAATTCCTGTATATACGCCCTCTTGACGATTTCCAGTTTTCACCACAATATCGTCAATAATGTCTGAGAAAAAAGGATAAATTAGCGTCAACATGGCTCCAATAGCAAAGCTTAATATGGCAGCACTGATGATGGATAAGACTAAATCAGAGATAATTAATAAAGGGATATAACATACTGTTATCTTTCGTTAAGCACATTGAAAAGGTGATTTTTGATTTTATTATTAGTAAGTTGCTCTGTAAAATTACTTATGGGTTTTAAAAGCACGGTTTTATCTTTTGGATTCAATTTAACAGATTTTGGCGTATATGTCTAGACTTTTCTCGATGGCATTTTTTACTTTTATCAAAAAAGACTCTTAATTATTAACTAATTATTTCGTATTTTGTATATTTTTTATCAAATCTAAAGCATTTTGAATTTCTAAATTAATAAGAATAATCTCCTTCCCCAACACTTTCCTCATATAAAAAATTAATTTAATCATATAACTTTTGGTTTTTGTTTCGAGAATTAATGTATTATTAAAATTTATACGAATATCTCCAAGAATTTGACTGGCACCTGATATCCTACTCATAGGACTCCAATGACCTTTAGGATAAGGTCGCATCCACAAAAAATTAATTCCTTTTTTGTCTTCATCTACATACTCAATATTGTTTAAACGTTCGATTTCTCTTTTTGCTCCCTCAACATCGTTTATTTTAAAAACCGCCTTAGAAAAAAACAGAATTTCTTTACCAACGGGTACATCTTTAAGATTAATGTCAAACAAGTCGTTTATTTGTCTAATAAGTTTTTTATCGTATTTTAAAATAGAAAGCATCTCATCCCTATCTATTCGAATCTGTTCTTTAATAAGATTTATCTGTGCTTTATTATAACGATCAAATTTCATCTTTTTTTCTATTAGGATTTTATCTCTCATAGAAACTCACTCACCTTCAATTAATTTTTTCATTTTTTCTTTTATTCCACATTTTTGTTATTATTGATTATTTAACTTTTTAAATTTTTTTATTAAATCCATTCATTCCTTATCTAACTCATCTAACTTTTCTTGTAAATTCAGTGAATCTTCATGTTCGAAGTTTAAATCACCGAATTCATTTTTAAAATTTTCCAGATCTTCATTGTCATTAAATATCTCCAAATAATGTTTAGAATTTAATGAGTCCATTATATCCTTATATTCAAAGTCGTCCTGAAAATAATTTAACTTTACTTTTAAAAATTTGACGAAAGTTTTTAAGCTTCTGCACATAGCTTTCATTCTCGATTTAGATAACCAAAGATATTTTCGAGGCACAAAATCTCCTAAAAAGTAAGACAGCTTAACGCTACTAAGCTCAAAAAGAGAATGTTCAGAATATCCTAAATGATAAAACTGGAGAAAGGATCGTACTTTATTCATTTTATCTTCAACTGTTTTTTGAGATAATTTTGTATCGTTTAATAGGTAATCGTAAAAACCACCAAAAATAACGTTCAATTTCTTGACATATTCTTTTTGTTCGTCAATACAAGGATATAAGTTTTTTAATTCCATAGAATTAGGGAAAATATTCTTTAGCTCTTCTATACTTTCATTAAATTTACATTCAAAAACGATAAACACCTTTTTATTTTAAAAATTCTTTTTTTATCAAATAATAACCTTTTAATTCTTTTTCAATATCTTTAAATAAATTAAAGAAATTTAATCTTTTAAATATTGCAATGAAGAAATGAATATTATCATTTATTTAATTAATAATATTACAGTTCGACAAAAACCGACAAAATTCTCACCTTATCTTATTAACTGCTTTTATTTTATTTACTTTCTAAAAAGCTATTTTAACCTCATCTAGGAAATCAATATCGTTATATATTTCAAGAATTTTTCCGAACATCTTTAATATCGAAAAAAATTTTCAAATTGCCTTTTTTTGTCCTTCAATCGAGTTCAAAGTTAGGTAAGTTTTTAATAGATTTTTAATTGTAAATACGCAAATTTGAGAGTAAAATCAAAAGGAAGAATTTTACATATTTTTATGAAAGATGATTTACGGGTTTATATCCTTTTTTCTTGGTAATGTAGGTCTTTTTTTCTTTCTGATAATAGTGGGGGCCATTTTATTGATGGGAGCGGGAATTCTATTCTTCTTTCACGTAAATGTGTTGCTGAAAGGACAACAAACGCTTCAATATCAACGAAAATCATGAGTAATCGAAAATGTCTTTTTATAATTTCTTTTTATTCTTTTTTTAATTTCCTAAATTTTTAGACTGTACAAAATTCAGTATTTCTCTCTCATTCTGTCGATTTCAATTGAAAATTTCAAATTCTATTTTGCCATTTCAATGTGAAATCTAATATCTTTAGCTTTTTGTGATTTCCTTAATCCAAATTTGTTCAAAATATTTAAGACCTCTTCTAATTTTTTCAATGCTTCCTGATATTTTTCTAGTGCAGAAAGAATCTGGGTATTGACTTTAAAATCATCAAGAATAAATCGAAAAAAAAAATAATTATTTGTAATATTAATTTTATTAGAAAAAATTTTTTTAACCCTTAATTTTCTTAGCCAATTTCATCATTATTGGTAAAACTTTTGAAACTTCCAAACCAACACTCGTTTTAATAGACTTGAAAACTCCAGGTTTTACAATTCTCCACATAGCACTATCATTGACAAGAGCTTCCTCGCTTTCGGCTTCTGTAACCGTTATTCCCCAATAATCAGGGCTAACATACCATGCAAGTTGTTTTATTCCTTCAGCAGGAACAAGCTTTTTATTCATAAGTGTTTGTACTATATCGGCTAATTCTGAAGGATCAAGACTTTCATTTAGTTCCCAATATGATATAAATATCATCTTATCTAACCACCTTTATTTTATTTTAATTGATTTTATTATTGGCATGGATTTTGAATAATGCCAATATTTTACATTTAAGTTAACAACTTATTTAATATTTTTGTTAAAAAAAATTAATGATTTTAATCAATGAGTTAAAAGAATTATTGAGTGGGTAAAATATAAAATTATGGTATTTGCGTATTTTAATAACGATGCCCTTGACTGGGCTGTGGAAAACGCCTTGGAACTGAAAATTATATAAAATAAATATAATCAAACTCAGAAAAAGTAGTTAAGAACAATTAGAAAAGGTCTTATGGTTTTTGAGGTTAGAATTTTTTTATTTACCATTCAATTTCATCACCTAAATTCTTTAATGGCCATATCCAGTAATGTTCTCGTTTTTTAACGCCTTTTTCTTTCAATTCCTTAAATAATTTAGTCTTTTGCTCTTTTATCAAACCATCAGGGTCAAATAATATCTTTCCTTCATCAAGGGCAAATAATATTATATCGGTTTTAATTTGAACTGATTTTTTAAATTCGCTTTCTGTCATCCATAGCGAATCTATCCCTAAATCTTTTAAATCCATCAATTTTATTTTAAAATTTGTTCTTTCATCATGATCCTTAGGGAGTTCATTATCGTAAAAAATCACTATTAAGTCGATATCGCTAAATTTCTTTTCTGAACGGACTGCTTCGCCTCTAGCTAAAGATCCAAATAAAAGAATTCCCTTTATTTTTTTGTTTACTTTAAATAGTTGATCAATGCATTCTTTTAATTTTTTTAGAAAATAATCTTCTTTAATAAATGAGAGATTTATATCCACTTTTTTAACTCTCCTTCAAATTCTTTTAATTGCTTTAAATCTTCAAATTCCACTTCTGTAATTTTGAATGTTTCCTTGAAGAGTATTAAATAATGTTTACCTAACTTTTCGAGATTTATAATAAAATCCTTGATTTTTTCAAAAGAATTATAAATTTCTTCAGCTAAAGTTAATTTTCCATCCTTCAATGTTCCATATATTGTCTTTGTACCTTGTTTTTCAAAAAATTCTGAATATTTTGAAATCTTTTTTAATATCTCTTTTGTTTTTTCATTAATAGTTAGAATTTCCTTATTATTAATAATATCGTTTAATATTTCAGTTGGTGTGTGTATCTTTTCAATTTTTGCACCCATTAAACTTAAGATTGCTTTATTTAATTTTTCTACAGCAAATTGACTTCGAAATGCAACAAGTGAATAATATTGCATTTTAAGACTATTTAAAACTATTTTTATGTCATTTATCGCTGAAGTAATCCAACTTTTTGCTTGAGAAAAATTTGTTTTCATTCCTAATCTAAATAAAATGAAACCGTTATTAATTAAATATTTAATGAAGCGTTTAATTTTATTAGTATGTCTCACTATGCTCTACATACCCGTAACATTTAAACTCTATATGAATTAAGTGTTCATGGTTTGACAGTCGATATGCTTCGAGATCAAGAGCAAAGAGTTAAACTTAGCACATTTTCACTTATTATAACTGGAATTGGTTCAATATTAACTAGAGCTCTTATTCCAATATTACTTGGAATTTACGGAGGGGAGCCAAATGCTAGTGCTTATTTTTTTATGACTTTAATCGTAATATTAGCAATTTTAATAATGGCTATCCCTCATATTTGGAGCGTTCGTGAGCCTGAAGAAATGAAGGAACTGCGAACGAGATTAAACGAAGAAAGAAAGAGTTCTTCCTCTCCTAAAGAGGTTATAATTCGGGCTTTTAAAGATAGAAACAGGGTTGGATTTATCATTGCCTATGTTGCCTGGATAGTAGAAATAGGGTATGTAACTGTGGGGCTTGGCTTCTATATCTTGGATGGTTTAGGTTTGCCTATATCAATGATGGCCCTTCCTGTTGTTATCTTTCTTTTAGTGGGTTTCATTGATGTACCAATTTGGATGAAAATAGCAAAAAGATTAGGATTAAGAAAAACCTACTTCTATGCCTTAATGTTGACTGCTATTGCTACCGCTATTTTTATATTCGCAAGAGTTATTCATTATTAATAATATTAGCAGCCATTGGAGGTATAGGGCACGGAGGACAGGGCGTCATTCTCCATGCGATTTATTCTGAAGCGATTGATAATGCTACTTTAAAATCTGGTATTCGAGAGGAAAGTTCTTATATGGGAATAATGCGATTTTTCACCGCAACAGCAATGTTTTGGCAAGATTTAATTTTTGCAATAGTAGGAACCATCACCGGGTATGACCCTAAGTTAGGTACAGCTAATAGCGATTTTGCTAAATTAGGTTTAAACCTTCAAATGTCAATAATCCCGGCAACAATTATGTTGATTAGTGCGCTAATATCTTTTAAGCTATATATTGTAACTAAAGATCAAGCGATTGAAAATAAGAAAAAATTGATTGAAATGAATCTCTAAAATATTCTAAAATATAATTGAGGGTATTTTAAAGTTTAAATAATGAATCAAAAATTAAAAATCTTTCAAATGATAACGACAAAAATTCTATCTATATCACCTCGAAATTTGTCGGAACTTAAAGAATTTATAAAATGGTCAAAAATAGCAATTCTTTCATCGAAAATGGACAAAAAAGCGATTTTCATTCCAAAAGTATCACTCCATCGCTTCCGACATTAAAAGAATCGATATAGCCACGATTATTGTCGGCTTTAAATTAATGATTTTTAAATTTCAGTCAAAAAGAAAAAATCAAAAATACACTCAATTTTTTCTACCAAATTTCTAATATCCAGAATCGAAAACAGATTTTAAACTGTTAATTTTGGAGGTTTTTTTTTCATTTCAACAAAACAGCCTGATTTCATCAAATTACACGCTTTAAGATATTTTTTTCCAGCAAAATTCCCCAATGTCAACTTTTATTGTTTTTTGCTTCCAAAAATTCTTCAAATTTAATCCTTTTAGACTTGAGATCTTTTTTTTACTTAAAAAAAAACAAATCTACCCCTGTTTTCTTTTTCTTTAATCCCAAAATAATTCGTTATTGTAGATAATTAGTTCTTTAATCCATCGATACTCTCTTGAACTTGTACAACCATATTTTTCAGCCCTAACTTGGTATATATAGCAAGAGCGCGCTCCAGAGATTTGATTGCTTCAGCTTTCCTATTCGTTCTACCGTAAATCGTGCCAATCCACCAATGTCGCATAGCCATTCCTTGCAAGTCGCCTAATTGCTCGTCGATGTCCAGCGCTTCTCGGTAACGCGTCAACGCCTCGTCCACTTCGCCTTTATCATATAATATACCTCCGATGTTGTTAAAAGCAGTGGCTTTTCCCCGCAAGTCGCCTAATTGCTCAGAAAGCTCCAACGCTTCTCGGAAGCGCGTCAACGCCTCGTTCACTTCGCCTTTCCCATACAATAATTCTCCGATGTTGTTAAGAGCAGTGGCTTTTCCCCGCAAGTCGCCTAATTGCCCAGAAAGCTCCAACGCTTCTCGGTAACGCTTCAACGCCTCGTCCAATTCGCCCCTATCTTCCAATATATATCCGATGTTGTTAAGAGCAGTGGCTTTTCCCCGCAAGTCGCCTAATTGCCCAAAAAGCTCCAAGGCTTCTCGGTAACGCTTCAACGCCTCGTCCAATTCGCCTCTTTCTTCCAATATCCCTCCGATATTGTGAAGAGCGGGGGCTATTCCCCGCAAGTCGCCTAATTGCTCGTTAATTTCCAACGCTTCTCGGTAACGCTTCAACGCCTCGTCCAATTCGCCTTTGACTTCCAATATACCTCCGATATTGTTTAACCTTGTGGCTTTTCCCCGCAAGTCTCCTAATTGCTCGTCGATGTCCAACGCTTCTCGGTAACGCTTCAACGCCTCGTCCAATTCGCCTTTGTCTTGCAATAATAATCCGATGTTGCTTAACCGTCTGGCTTTTCCCCGCAAGTCGCCTAATTGGTCGTCAATTGCCAACGCTTCTCGGTAACGCGTCATTGCCTCGTCCAATTCGCCTTTACCATACAATAATAATCCTATGTTGGTTAGCCGTGTGACTTTTCCCCGCAAGTCTCCTAATTGGTCGTCAATTGCCAACGCTTCTCGGTAACGCTTCAATGCCTCGTCCAATTCGCCTCTACCCTCCAATATCACTCCGATGTTGCTAAGACATCCTGCTTTCTTTGCTAAATCGCCTAATTGCTCAATAATTTCCAATGCTTTTCGATAATACTTCAACGTTTCGTCCAATTCGCCTCTACCCTCCAATATCACTCCGATGTTGTTAAGATCAGTGGCTTTTCCCCGCAAGTCGTCTAATTGCTCGTCAATTGCCAACGCTTCTTGGTAACGCGTCAAAGCCTCGTCAACTTCGCCTTTATCTTCCAATATCCCTCCAATGTTGCTTAATGTAGTGGCTTTTCCCCGCAAGTCGTCTAATTGCCCAAAAAGCTCCAACGCTTCTCGGTAACGCGTCAACGCCTCGTCCAATTCGCCTTTACCATACAATAATTCTCCGATGTTGTTAAGATCAGTGGCTTTTCCCCGCAAGTCGCCTAATTGGTCGTCAATTGCCAACGCTTCTCGGTAACGCTTCAACGCCTCGTCCAATTCGCCTCTATCTTCCAATATCACTCCGATGTTGTTAAGATCAGTGGATTTTCCCCGCAAATCGCCTAATTGCTCGTGAATTGCCAACGCTTCTCGGTAACGCTTCAACGCCTCGTCCAATTCGCCTTTATCTTTCAATAATAATCCGATGTTGTTAAAATCAGTGGCTTTTCCCCGCAAGTCGCCTAATTGCTCGTCAATTTCCAACGCTTCCCGGTAACGCT
>JAUWBH010000199.1 GCA_030605085.1 Promethearchaeota archaeon
ATATTTATTACTTTGACATTTTTTTAAAGAGCGATTATTATGTCAGAAGAATTCTGTCAGATTTAAATATATAAAAAATTATTCAACATTAATAAAATAGAATTTAATGGAAATCCATGAATCGAGATAAAAAGAATAAAAAGATTTACATGAAAAATCGTTTAATGCGTTATATATATAAAGTTGGATAATTTCTTAGTAAATATAATTAAAATATTAATAGAGAGAAAGAAAATGACTAATATAATAACCTATACATCGAAATTTAATTTATCAATTAAAGAAGCTTACAATATCACGCTTAAATGGCTTGAGGAAAATAAAGCAAAAATTAAAAAATCAGATCCTCCCACTTATATCGAAGCAGCTCACGGTAAGAGATTTGGGATAAACAGATATGATCCAAGATTCATAAAGGATATTTCAATTTCATTTGATAGATTTAGAGAAGAGGTCACACATGTTCGAATTAAAACAAGCCCAAATAAAGCAGCACCTGCGAAACAAAAAAAAATACATGATAGATGGTGGGAAGGATTATTTTCATACTTATTTTACGAACTTAATAAAGCTGGAGCACAAAAAGCAGGGACAATAGAGAGTTATACCTATACACCTTCAGAGAAAAAAGAGGAAAAAAAAGGTGAGGGAATTCTCGTATTTGTAAGTTATGCAACTAAAGATGCAGACCTATATAAGATTTCGGAACTTGCCCGTGCTCTTGAATCGTACAAGGAAATTGGCGAAGTTCTGTATTGGCAGGAAGACATGCACGATAGCATCATTGAATACATGAATGATAATCTCGGTAAATGTGATGTGGTATTATTATTTTGTTCACCCCATGCCTTAGAGTCCGTACCTGTTAAGAAAGAATGGATGGCGGCTGAAGCCATACAAAAGCCAATAATCCCTGTTTTCCTTAAACCAGAACACATCCCTACCCTTTTAAGGGATAGATTAGGCTTTGAATTTGATACGTTTGATTTTCAGAAAAATGTTCAAAAAATTTATGAATTAATTTTAAAAAAAAAGGAGAATTAATTATAAAGAGTGTTAATCATGTCAGAAAAATGGAGCAATAAGGATTGGCATGCGTTTGTAGCGGAGAATTTCACTTCATTTCACCAAAAAAGGATGAAAAAGCAGTTTCTATCCAAGGGAAAAATTATCTTAGGAGGTAATAAATTTTCAATAGGGGATTTTTCTTTAAATTATATTAATATTAGAGAGATTGGAATTTGGAGAGACTTATGGATTGTTATAAGATGCACGGATGGAAAAAATTATGTGCTTGTTTTATGGTGGTACACCCCCTTGAAAGGCAAAGTTAAGATTGCACTTAAAGAAGTTGTATCTATCATATCCGAGAAGATAAAGCAATTCGAGGGTGTTAAAACCTCTGATGCAATAGAATTTATTAAAGAGCTTCCCAATTTATATCATGAGATTAGCTTCGATGATTTAAGTTCAAGGACAGGTTTGCAACGAACCGAGCTAATGAATATCATGGAATCGTTAATATTAAAAGGCGATCTCAAGGCAAAAATTAGCGGGAACCTACTTAAACTCATGGAAACACCTATATCCATCGACTCACCTATAGGTCATGAAGCAGACAAATTTACAGTTCAACAATCCGAAAAAAAGGAAGGTTTATTAATTTTTGTGAGTTATGCCACTAAAGACGCTGACCTATATAAGATTTCGGAACTTGCCCATGCACTTGAATCGCACAAAGAAATTGGCGAAGTTCTGTATTGGCAGGAAGATATGCATGATAGCATCATTGAATACATGAATGATAATCTCGGCAAATGTGATGTAGTATTATTATTTTGTTTACCCCATGCCTTAGATTCTGTTCCTGTTAGGAAAGAATGGATGGCTGCAGAAGCCCTTAAAAAACCAATAATTCCTATTTTTATTAAACCAGAACATATCCCTCCATTATTAAGTGATAGATTAGGTTTTGAATTCGATACATTTGATTTTCAAAAAAACATTCAAGAGATTTATGAATTAATTTTAAAAAAAAAGGAGAATTAATCATAAAGTTTGTTAATCGTGTCAGAAGAAAAAGAAAAATAGGAAAGAAAAGAGTGGCTTGTAATTTTAGCCTAAATTTAAGTGATCTTAAATTATCTACATAATTTTATAGATTTGGAAACAAATTATCATGTATTTGAATTTTACCTAATTCTACAAGAAGCATTTTTATTTGAGCGATTAATAGAACAGCAATTTTACAATCTTGTATAATTTCTCAACTACAAAAAATTTCAATTCGACCTTCATATTTCTCCCAATTTTTAAAAAATTAGATTAGTGCTTTCAAATTTGTTTCTAAATTTTCAATTTTAACTCTAAATCAATTGTTCTTTGACATTTTAACATTATTACTTTTCAAACAATTAAATTTAAAAACCAAACTGGGACTTTTATATATCTTAGTTAACGAAAAAATTTTCTTTAAATATACCTGATAAACATGTTCTTAAATGTGAAAATTTTGGTAGTTGAGAAAAATTGATAACGATTTTAAAAGATAAAAGGAATTTATACAGAAGTTTACGTAGAAAAATCAGATCTATCGGATCTTGCCAACGAAAAACAGGAATTAATCAATTCTATTTTCCAAATGAAGGAATACGGCAAGCATTTAGGTTTATCTGGAAACGAGTTTAAATTTAATGTGTACGAATTCAAACGATACGATGTAACAGATTACATTGATGACGAGGAGCTTTGTGAGAATTATTTATCTTATTGTGCTCATTTTGAGCTGGCTCCGGCTCCCGCGATTCTTATAAACATACATTTTCACAATCAATATTGTAAAACTATTAAAATAATAGGGTCTGAGATTATTCCCCATTCTGAAGATTTGTTTAAATACATTACCGAAAAAATAATTTTATCAGTAGGCTTATTTTATAATTAATAGTCTCTCATGTAATTACATTAGAAAATGTTAAAAACAAAAGGAGAGTAATAATTTTTTAAAAAAAATTTAATTTTGTTCGACGAGATACTCGTTAAGAACGATGTTAAGGTCGAGTTCAGAATTTTTCATTCTTTTCACGAGTTGTCTTAAACCAGAATCGTTCATCAACAACTCTATTACATTTTTGTAAAGTCCAGTCAGGTTTTCCGTACCCGACTCGTAATAAAAGTCGTCTTCTGCGAGATTTATGTTTAAAATCTCGTACAATCCTTTTATGGAATTTTTTATGTTTTCAAAACTCCTAAAGGCTTTCTCTTCTGCTTTTGTTTCGAACATTTTTTTTAATCACTTTTTTTTTTAATTCTCTTCTGATAGAAAAGAATTAACGATCCTATATAAATGTTGATCATTTTCATAAATTTCGTGTTGGTGAAACAATAAATGAATGACTATCTATCTAATTCCCATGTCCATTCTCGATAAAGTAAATGTTAAGATTCAAAGATTTATGGAAAAAGAATTTTCTCGATTGTTAAAAATAACGAAAATGATATCGAAATATGATCATTTATTAGATTCTCGATCATCGAATGAGCGAGGTATGATGCATTTTCATCCTCATTTAGGGGAAATTTATTGAAAAGGGGTAGGATTCACTTTATCTACAAATTTCAATTTTTTATTATTGAAAAGGAAAATTTTATCGTAAAAAATTTTGACATTCGTACTTTTAAAAATTACGCGAAATGAGTCTTCATTTTTGTTGGGAAATGAGTCTTTCAATATTAAAATTATATAAGGGTTATATAATTATTTTTATATATTATACAAGAACTTAATTGCTTTAACTAAGATATAGGTATTTTCTTTAAAATATCCTAAAGCTTGATTACACATATTACATAAAAATCCTCTTATTCTATCAGTTTTATGATCGTGGTCAACATGGGTATGGAATTGATTTTCAAAAACCGACCCACAAATAGCACAACGATTTTTTTGTTTTTTTAATAATTCATTATATTCTTCCATAGACATTCCATATTTTTTGAGAATATAATGTTCTCTGTGCCATTTGTTTTTACATTTTTTACATATGTAATCAAAACCACTTGAAGTTGTTTTATTTCTACAAAAGTATTTAGGTGTGTATGGGTAAATTTCCTTACATACATGACATTGCTTCTTATAACCGTCTTTATCTTTAAATACTTTAGAATAATTATGAATTTTCTTAGTTTTTTTCTTTTTTCTTTTAATAGGTTTTTCTGTTTTAATATTTTTTTCGTTCTTATTTTTTAATAAGAACTTGATTGCATTAACTAGAATATACGGATTCTCTTTAACTTTTCCTAAACCACTATTACAATAAAGACACAAAAAGCCTCTTACTCTTCCAGTTTTATGATCATGATCTGTGTGAGTATTATTACTTTTCAAATCAGAACTACAGATAAGACAACGATATTTTTGCTTTTTTAATAATTCATTATATTCTTCCATAGACATTCCATAACTTTTTAGCTTATGATGTTTTCTATCCCATTTGTTTTTATATTTTTTGCATGTATAATCAAGACCAGAAGGAAAAGATTTATTTCTATAAAAATATTTAGGTGTGTACGGGTAAATTTCCTTACATATATAACATTGTTTCTTATAGCCATCTTTATCTTTAAATACTTTGAGATATTTCCGTTTCCCTTCATGAGACATCATGTAATTTCTTCTAATTAGAGATATTTAAAGAAAAAGTTTTTCTTTGAAGAAAATTTTATTTCTGTAAAGATCTAATTTTAAGGATAAAAAGAGCTAAACGATTAATTCCGTCCGATAAGCCAATTTTTTAATAAAAAGTTAACTCTTATTATTTTCCTCGTTAAACCTTTTCTATTTTTAATCTCTTCCTTATAAACTGCTCTCATTTTTTACAAATAATATGCTTTTTTATTATTTAATCTATAAGTATAATCAAACTTTCCCGCTATTTCATTAAATAAATCTGCTGTTCCCTTTAAAAACGCACAAATGAAATGAAAAGAGATATAATGCTCTTGATCGTTGTTCCATAAGATAAATTGTAAAGGATCTTCAATTACTCTATTGCATAACTTACATATTAATTGTTTACTTGTATTGTAATCTTTTGAGTAATTTCTTTCACGAAGATTTTTGAAAATTGTCTTACATATGAAATTTATTAGCATTATGAGATATTAAACTAAAATAACGGAAAATACATAACGGTCAGTTTAATTTCCAGTTTTTTCGCTTAAAAATTGAATTAACTTCTCAAAACTCTTTTTAATATAAGAATCTTTTCTTTTTCCTGACAATTTGCCTACTATTACAAATTTTGTTTTTAATACACGAAATCCCGCTCTGTTTAAACAGTCTATTAGAAATGTCTCATTATATATATGTTTTGTTTTAAATGAAATATAAGGATAAATATCTTCGCCTCCTATATGATTTTGGTTCATACCAGAACACGATGATGTCGTGTTAAACCCCATATCGTTAATAATTCTTAAATAATTAAGAATTCCAACATCTACTTCTACTGTTCCTGAATAATCAATATATATAACATCTGTATTGCTAAATGGATGGTTTCTAAATAAATCATTGAGATCATTAAAAATTTCTTCTTTCATGCTTTCCTTAATATTAAAAGTGCCTATTTCTTCTAAAATATTAAATGCGATTCTTTTTAATACCATCTTAAAATATTTATAGCTAATCTTCCCTTTGACACTACTTAACACTTTCAGAATAAAAGAGATTTCATTTATAGAAAATGCAATTTTAGATACTTGGTTGTTTCTTAATTTATTAATTATTTCATCAATAGTATGACTTGTCGAATTTTGAGAACGCTTATCAGCAAAAGATAAAAATTTAATTAAAAAATGTTTATAAACGTGAGATAATTCGAGCCAAATAATTGCATTCATAATTATACTTATTAAATCTTATTTCACATCAACTTTATAAGCATTATAAGCTATTAAGTTAAAATAACTATAATATGCCAAAAAGGTAATCCATTCAATTATAGGTACATTCCAGAAAATAAAAAGAAGATTAACACTGGCAGCAATAAAAAACAGATAAGAACTCTCTTTAATATAATCTGAGTGCTTATACAACGCTATTCCTGTCAAAATCAAAACTAACGGATGTAGTATGAAAAATACTCCTGCCAAGAACGTATGCTCGGATTTATAATCTGCTGAAAAGAATCCAAGCAGGATTATAATAAATCCTAAAAAACAACCAATTATTTGCGTTGTAATTAGTAAAATTTTGTTTCGACTATCATTTGTATACCATTTATAGAATCCTATATAGAACGGAAAATATGCGATTCCTCCTAAAATAAGACCGATATCAAAGATTAGGGCGCCTTTAGGATTGTATCTTGAATTTCCTAAATCACTAATATAATTATCAAAAGGATTAAACGGTCTGGGATATAAAAGTATTAAAATTATAGAAGTAAGAGTAAAAATATTAAATATTAGAATAATTGCTGCCCCCGAAATAGTGCTCAATGGCCACTTTAATGAATTTAACTTCAAAATTCTATCTTGAAAATTATGATTATTATAGAAATAATTTATTATAGAAATAATTAAAACTTTAAGGAAATAAATCTCGAATTCGTATTATTATAAAAAATTGACGAATTTGATCAATTTTTATTTCTTTTTTCCGGTTTCAAACGTTATTAGAGTTTAATTTTATCGATTTGATCTTTTACCGTTAAAAAGCTTGTTTGAGTAAAGTTAATATTTTTTGATCTATTTACCTACTCAATAAATTAAGAATATTAAAACATTCATCAAGGGGTATTAGATAAAAGATGACTGAAGATCAATATGATATAGCCATTATAGGTGCTGGACCCGGCGGTTATCATGCCGCTATAAGAGCAGCACAGTACGGTGCGAAGGTTGCGTTAATAGAAAAGAGAGATCTTGGAGGCACATGCCTGAATCGTGGATGTATCCCTACAAAAGCGTTATATGCGTCAGCACACTTTATTGAAACGCTCAAAAAAGCTGAAGATTATGGAATTGAAATATCGGAGTTTAAGGCTAATTTTGCGAAAGCAGTAGAAAGAAAAAATAACATAGTTAAAGAATTGATCGAGGGTATCGGTAAGTTAGAGAAAGCGTGGAAAAACGATGTATACAAGGGGTATGGTAAAATTGTGGGAGGCACGGTGGAAGTAGGATTTGAAATTTCAATTGAAGGAGAGGATAATAAAGTTATTAGCGCAAAAAGGGTAATCATTGCGACTGGTTCGTCCCCGGCTTTAATTCCTGCTTTTAATATAGACCACGAAAGAATATTGACTAGCGACGATATTTTAGATCCAAATTTTACTACTGTACCGGAAAAACTTCTTATAGTCGGAGCAGGAGTTATAGGATGTGAATTTGCGAATATTTTTACGAGGTTCGGGAGTATAGTGACAATGTTAGAGTTCCTCCCTTCACCTATAGCTACAGAAGAACCTATGATTGTCAAGCAACTACAAAAGAAAATGGATGAGTTAGGGATAGAAATAATGACTTCTCAAGCCGTATTATCCGTAGAAAATACGGGTTCTGGAGTTAGAGCCACAACTTGTTCAGCATCAGTACCACGAGATCAATGGGATAGTGCGGAAAAATTCACTCACGAAGCAGATTTATGCTTAGTATCCATAGGACGAGCGAAAGAATCAGGAAGTTTAGGATTGGAAGATGTGGGAATTAAAACGGAACGAGGAGCGATTAAGGTTGATCCTAAAACTTTAGAGACAGATGTTGAAGGAATTTACGCAATTGGCGATGTAACGGGAGGACTTATGCTCGCGCATGTGGCCAGCTACGAAGGGGATGTCGCCGTGGCAAATGCGTTGGCAAGTTTAGGAGGTTTTCCAGTTAAAAAAATGACAACAGATTATAATGTAATTCCAGCAACTATCTTTACTTCTCCCAATATCGGTTCAGTAGGACTTAGAAGAAAAGTCGCCAAAGATCTAGGCATAGATGTATTGATGGGGCAATTTCCATATCAATCTCTTGGTAAAGCGAAGTGTGCTGGTCATGAAGAAGGATTCTTAATGGTATTGGCTGACAAGGAATCTCATAAAATTATAGGAGCTTCTTGTATTGGGGCTGAGGCACCCGAATTAATCTCTGAAATTGCGTTAGCAATGCAACACGGTCTTACAGTCCACGACATAGCAGAAACTGTGCATAGTCATCCTACTATATCAGAAATGGTGCTGGAAGCTGCTGAAGCTGTCGTAGGTAAGGCTATTCATAAAAAAGGACGTCCAATCCATCACTAAAATTATTTTCATTTCATTTTTTTTAATCTTCTTTTAATTAAGAAATTTTCAAATTCATGTCTCTTCTATTGAGAGGATTTACACTTCCTTGTAAGCCCTGCTTACAAAAAGCCTTTAAATATTAAATTTAACTTTAAATAATATCTTTCGAAATCAGGTCTCAACAAAATAGACATCACGTGATATTATTTTCTTTTCCACTCTCCCCTAAGGATTTATTTTTCCACTTAATTATCCTATAAGATTCTATTATATAATACTTTTAAAAAAATTACACTAATTAATTTTTTTTTTTTTCAATGTAGAATTCTTTTATAAGAGATAAATGATTCTCCTTGTATTAGAAATTGTAAATGTTAGGCAAAAATTGTAATGTTAATTGTAATTAGAATTAGTTGGGGAGATTAAAACTTAGTTATAATTATAATTACACTTTAATTAAAATGGGATTTTGAACTTTTTATTTTGGAAATTCAAGAAGTAAATGTAATTACAATTATAAACAAAAAAGTAATATATAATCCAACGAAATTAATATTTATAAAATCATATTTTTACTTAAACTTTAAACTAAAAAAAAAAAAAAATTGTGATTGTATATGGCAAAAAAAGAAGACTCAGAAAAAAAGAAAGAACCTGAGAAAAAGAAAGAACCTGAGAAAAAGAAAGAACCTAAAGAAGAAAAAGAGCCAGAACCTAAAGAGCCAAAAAGAGTTACTTATAAAAAAATCAGATGTAATTTATGGAGGACGAGAGTACACGCCGAAGAACTAGGTGTTTACCAACAATTGAAGTATCAGGCTAAGACAAGGTACTTCTCGAAGAAATTTGACATCGAAGGCATAGTGGAAATAGACGGCGAGAAGAAATACATAATCGCATATAACAAGGTGCCATTTCACGATGAAGGTAAACGACTGGTATTACGTTTATTCACAATACTGGAAGAAAAAATGGGTACAGGAAAAGGAGGTATGTATAAGGGCGGTATGGAATTAAGCTATACGCATTCTTTGGTACAAAGTTTTGAAGTAAAATATCCCGCTCCCGTAATTTTCCTACATTTTCCTAAAATTAATCTAATGCCCCGTATCGTAAAAGGACATAAGTTGATTTGGACGCGCTGGAGTTTTCCTCTCCTTCCAGAATCAAAAGAGGATATGTTTCAAATGATATTAGCAAAAGGAGTAGTAAGCGTAGGAAACGATTTCAGTATTTTGTTGGGTTCGAAGAAAATAGCAAAGGTAGACCACCAGCGAATAACTAAAGACGTTGAAATTGAAATATACGACGAAGCATATGCGAAAGATAGCACTTTCGTATTAATTATGATCCTTTTTGGCTGTCTTTGTTTCTTTATGAAAGAAATTGGTAAAATTATTAAAAATTATTACAAGGTAATGAAGAAGACTGGAACAACGGAGTACAAACCCCCGAAACACGAGATGGATTTGTTCAGAAATCCGCGTATGATAAGGAGATAAACACAAACTTATTTTTTTTTTTTTTATTTAATTTTTTTATGTTAGTAACACTATGTTTTTGTCACAAATCAACAATCAATTTTTCGCAAAATGTGTCACTAATTTTGTGATTTTATATTTAATAAATGAAACGATTTTTATCCGTGGTTTATGGTATAAAATCTGAATATTCTATTCTATAACAGCAAAATTGCAAGGAAACCTAGCTCATATAATAATAAGAAGAAAAAATTTTAAAAAATAAATTTAATTTTTTTTTATTCTAATTTTTTGAATTTTACGACTTGACGCCATATTTCTTTTTCCAGTTTTTATACGCTCTGGTGTCCCTTCCTCTATATTGGGGGATTTTACCCGTTTCTTTTCTATATTCTGCCTGTAATGATTCTTCATCTGCTCCTTGTAGTAATTCTCTTCTTATCTC
>JAUWBH010000088.1 GCA_030605085.1 Promethearchaeota archaeon
GTTTTTGAGAATGAAGGTGACGCATAATACCTTTTTTGGCACTTTTAAGGAATTCCAGCGTGCTTTGATAAAATTTATAATGAAATATAAATTACCATCACAAGAGATTAAAACTCGATGCAGTTTTTCGAAAATATTTAGTTCGTCATAAATAGAAAAAAATTTAATTTAATTCTATCGTATAAGGGATATACAGGATGATTAACAACCGAACCTAAAAATCTCTTTAAAAGGTAATTTACATCAATAATTTGAATAAAAAAAACTATAAATTTATTGATAGGGCTTTATAACATGAATCAAATCGTCGTAATCCATTCCCAGTTCTTTCACTAGCTTGATTGTAGGACAACCAAACGCATTCCATCCATGTTGCCTATAAACTGCTCCAAATCTCTTTATCATTGATTTATACATGTGTTCGTTTATATAAGCATATATTATTTAACTAAAAATAACGACTGAAAAAAAATGTAGGTTTATTTTTAATTCAAAAAGGATATGGACGATTTCTAATAAATCTAATGTCTTATTTATAGTATACATCATAAATCCGTTATAACTCAATTTTAAGGTCAGCGTAAGACAAGCCATCGGGAGGTGGCAGCACGGGGGAGGAATGTAATGGAGAGAGAAAGGATAAATTTAAATAACCTATGATTGGATTTATATTGGATCAATCCGTTTTATGAGCAATATTTTATCAAAATCTGAATCATGTGAATATATCTCTTGAATCTTATTTTCTAGTAAACTTGCCGCAATTAAGGAATCCCTCCCTCCAGTCCTGTATTTTTCAGCTATCTCAAATGCAAATAATATTGAGGATGTTGAAATGTCTAATATGTTGATATTTTTCGAATCTATGATTGCGATTAACCGCTTCTTAACCTCAACCTCTTTATATTTAAATGCTTTAACTAATGCGTGAAAACTTTCCATGAATACAATTGAAGGAATGCTTACGAGTTCTTTTCCATTAACAATATTAATTAAAAGTTCCTTACAAGGTAAATGCTCAGGAAGGTCTTTATTTAAAGCATACACAAGTATGTTCGAATCAATCCCCCTCATGACTTCCACATACTCTTGCTCGCCTTTATTGTATCTACATTTTTTAAGCCATCTGATAATGGATTCTCCAAAATCTCGAGAATCTTATCTTTATTGACCGTCTTTTTTCTAAGATCATGACAGAAAATAATATAATTACCAATTTTCATGTTGAGATGATCTGCTTCCTTTTTGATCTCCCACCACTTCTCTTTTAACTCATCATCAATCACAATATTAGTTCTCATATATGTAAGTATGTATTACATACTTAAAAACTTAATTTAATTTAAACTAGAATGGATACTTTAAAAGCCATCGGGAGGAGGCACCACGGGGGAGGGAGATAAAAGAGAAAAAAGATTATAAAAATAAAAATTATCATTTTAAAAAGATTAAAAGCTGATTTTAAGATTTGTTTTAGTATGACCAATTAATTTTTACTCCATTTTTTCTTAAGTCTGCAATAATTTCTCCTGAATTTTGTTTAAGAATTTTTCTATTTGGAACATATAATTTCAAAAATTCTAGAAATTTTAAATTTCTAGAAGATATACATGATGATTAACAATCGAACCTAAATATCTCTTTAAAAGGTAATTTGCTTCAATAATTTGAATAAAAAAAACTATAAGTTTATTGATAGGGCTTTATAACATGAATCAAATCGTCGTAATCGATTCCCAGCTTTTTCACTAGCTCGATTGTAGGACAACCAAACGCATTCCATCCACGCTGCCTATAAACTGCTTCTTGTAATTTTAAATACTGAATTTCTTTATATTTTCGCAAAATTTTCATTTTTTCCTCAATGCTCTTTTATTTAATATCAATGTCTAATTCTTTTAATTGTTCGGCATATCTTTCTTTGCGACTTTCATATTCCATTTTGGTTACTGGTCCCATCGCACGATAAGGTAAATTAGAATCGTGCTCTCTAAGACCTTTGCCTTGACGAATGTTAAAAATTCGTTGGAAATTATACACACGCTCAGACATGCGTATAAGATCGTCTGGTTCTGATTTAATTCCCGTCACTGCCGCAAAATAATCTGCATACCATTGAACATGTTGAGGAATTTTTGCTTGTATTAATTCTCGTATTATATTTATTTTTTAATTGTAATTGCGATTAATTTAGTTTAAAAGTTACAAAAAATCAACACCGTCTATAATCTTTTTTATATCTATATTTTAATTATAGAAAAGCAAAATTTTTTCAAGATAAAAGATTATGACAAAAGGAATTCAAAAATCTAATATCGAAGAATTGATTGATTTTTTAAGAAATCATCCAAATTCATCAAAATTTCTCCCTTCTGTAATTAAATCGTATGAACAGCTCAAAAAACGAATTAAAAAATGTGAACTACCAGATGATTATGTTTTAGAACAAATTCAACAAGTGATAAGTGAACGATTTGTAGTATCAGAAAATGATCTGATGGAATTGTTGAATTTAAACAAGGAAGAAGTAAGATCTAGACTAAAATTCTTAGAATCTAATTTTTCTGATTATTTTTCTATTGATCGTTTAGATAAATATGATTGGATTATTTATAAAACTAAGGAGGGTTTAATAAATGGGTAAAACTCAAACAATACTTACGGAATTTGATAGAGATGGATTTGAAAAACGTGAGATACCTCTTAATGCCCTTATAGCATCATTTCCTGACGAAGGAATAAATCTTCACATTGCTAAAATAGAAGGAAATTTTAAAGATAATCCTAAACAACATATTGCGAGATATGCTTCTAACAAATTCGATTTCGCAAGTGCAGGATATTTCAAGGATAAACATGTATTTCTTGTAGGTATCAATAAATTTACGAGAATAGAATTCACGAAAAATAGGACAAAATTTAGAATCATACCATTAGATAAAAAAATAAATCTAAATTTAGGTTTAGATATGGAGCGTAATTCAATAGTGGAATTAGTTTTAAATAATATCTTGAAGCAATTTAAAAATCAAGGATTTGAAAAAATAAGAACATCCTCTGGACGCCATGTGAAAGAATCCTTAATTAATGCCACAGCTCCAGTATTTTCAAAAAAAGAAGGAGTTTATTGGTATCATGCATTTGAGGGTTTTCTATTAAGAGTTAAAGTATATAAAAACACATTTCTTTTAATAATACTAGATTGTATTTATCATGTTTTGCGTACAACTTTTGACACAAGCACATCCTTTAAAGAAATGTTCGAAAACGATGGGAGATGGATGTCTACTAAACTTATACCTCAGAAGATAAGAGATGCACTACTTCCAGTTCGAAAAATGGATGGAAAGAAAAGATTAGAAAAAGATTTAAATCTACTAAAAAAAGTCAACTTATACCAAATTGGTATCACGGAAGTAATTCCATTCTGTACAAGTGAAATAATTAAATTAAAGGAGCCAGCTTTTCTATTTGGAAAAAATTTTAAAATTCAAATACCTGAGGATGAAGAGCTCAGCACTTTTTTATTAGCAAATTTTAAAAAACTCGGTATTCATAAGCTGCCTAAACCAATCAGAGTTCAACCTATTATCATGAACCAATTATCTAATCTTAAAAATAGAATGCATATAAAACTAGCGCTAAAAAAGTTGGTAGAAAGATACCAAGAATTGTTTCATCAAAAATTAATTATACTTGATGAGATTATTCTTAGAGAAGCGGATGACCAGGTTGAAGAAGAATCTAAAAAATTAAGAAAGAGATACCCTAAAGATTTTGACATTGTTCTTGGAATTCTCAAGGGTAAAGCTTATAATCATGTTTTTCGGAAGGCTATAAAAAAAGGGCTTCAAAATGTTCCTTCGCAAATTATCAAATTCTATAAATTAAATTCTCTGAATATATTCAAAGATGTATATGCTCCATCTATATTAAGCCAAATCTTTTATAAATCCCGCGGTGTTATTATTTCTCCTATTGATGAATCCTTCTTGAAAAATTTCTCAGTGAGAATATTTTATGATATTGGTAAATTTTATAGTAATGAACCGGCATCTCCAGGAAAAAGAAAACTCCAGACGATTGTGGGTACCGCTTCTCTTATTACTCATAATCAGGTATACAAGTTTCAGCAAGCTTCAAAAATTAATGATGTTGGTCTTTATGAAAAAATATCAAGAAAAATGATTCGAGAAATAATTACTAAAGTTGTTGGAATGTATTTAAAAGCTGTGAAAAAGAGCAGTGTTGAGGATAATATTATAATCCAACGGGATGGAAAATCAAGTGAAGATGAATTTGATGAAGCGGAAGAGGTCATTGATTTATTCAAGAGTGCTGGTTTTATAGACCAAAATTGTAAATGGGTGTTTGTTGAATTCATTAAGAAACCCATTCTTAGGTTATTTGATTATACACCTAGTTTTAATCCAAGAAGAGGCAGCCTACTTGTCCTAGATGAATCAAGTGCTATTCTCACTACGACAGGTTATCCAGATATACATAAAAAAGAGAGAAAAGAATCCCATAAAGTGGGAGTAGCAATCCCATTAGAAATTCGTAGGGTTGACAAATCTACCAATTCGATATTCCAATAATAAAAGTTGCTGAAGATGTCTATTATAGATCGTTTATGTGGATGGCATCTTTTAACAAAACTAAAAATGTTGCAGAGTCAAATATGGTTCATGAGCTATTTGATCTAAGAAGACAAGGTGTTCGAGATCCTCCAGAATATATATGTTAAGTGTGGTATTGAGTCGGTGAGATGGAAAAATTAGAAAAAAAGAAATTAGTATAGGACAGATTGTAAAATGGTATTATCCAAATGTATATGAAAAATTAAAGAATTCGAAATCTAATTTTAAGAGCAGAAGAATTCATAAACTGGGAAAAAAATTTTTAGAACAATCATATAGGTCAACAAGTATGTATACTTATTCTAGATGTAGAGGACTGCTTATTCATCACAGCATTGATTTATTTATTTCTAATCATCTATGTCATATTTCCTTATTATTTGGAGATAAAGTCTTTTATTATAAATTATGGTTTCATTTAAATCGGGAATTCTATCGGTCAATTTTAAAGGCATACGATCAAAATCTTCATTCTCTTCCGCAGATAAAAGAATGGAGAGGTAAATTAATATATGACTGTATGAATGCTGCCAGAGTTATAATTCGAAGAATATTTAAGATTTTTATCAAAAGGTTAGAAAAAAAACATAAGTTAGGTAATATTATATGTGATTTAACACCGTTATTACAAGAGAAAAGTATGAAAATAGAATATCATGGGTTTATTATTCATTTTAAACCTGACTGGATAGAATATGAATTGGAAAGGGCGATTATTATTGATTTTAAATCAGGATACTCTTGTAATGAATTGTTTATGAAACATAAACTTCAAATTTTATTATTTGCCTTTTGTTTTTCAAAGTATCAAAATGTACCAATCGATCACTGCGAGATTTATTATCTAAATTATAATGAATGTGAAATTATTGAATTCAATAATCAAATTATGAAGCAAGTTAAAAAAAAGATTGATCTCTACATTAAACATAAATATCCCGCTTTAATTTCAAAGAATAAATTAAAATCTAGAACATTTGAGAAGAGTCTCACATGAAACCTATAATGATTTAACTTTGTCCTCTAAAGTTGATATTGAATATCGAACAATATATAAGGTAAGTTAAAATCAAAAATCAATCTAATTTAGCTCGTAGATGATTAAATTGTCCCTCTAATCTCCACAATATTATTACTACTCAGGCTTAAAAATCCTAAATTAATGATCATTTTCTTGAGTCCTTTTAAATTCATCTGGCTTGCCATGTATATCTTTATAATGTTGCCTTCCATTCACTTCAAATGCAAATTTATAAATTACACCACCAATTTCTACTTCAGCATATCCATCCAGATCTAAAAATTGCCCATTTCTTCCTCTTAACCAGCTTAAGGTTTCTAAAAGTTTCTGAGAGTTTGGAAAATTCAGCTTCCGTTGATTGTCCAGCTAAATTATTGAGAATTACCTTTAAAAGATTTTTCTGATTTATTAATAAGAAAATAGATGAATTTATTTCTGTTGCATCTATAATAGGTTAAGATAAAAAATATTAATTTAAATTATTAAAAAAATTGATTTAAATGCCAGAAAGATATATTACTAATTTAGCAAGTTCGGATAGGAACGCTGTTGCTGATGCGTTTCAAAAGATTTTGGAATTATGTGCTTCTCTTTCACATAATGCCGTTATACTTCATCTTCCTTCAAAAAATCAATTAAGTCAATTAAGTCTTTTATTAGGTCAAACCTTGATTAGAAGGCTAAAAAATGACAACTATGGTAGATGGAATGAGATTACACTCACTTTAAACACTGAACGTCTTGATATTAGTGATTGGACAGAGGATATTATATTATCACTTTATCCCACTTCTAAAATGACTGATAATCTAAACAATCTAAGAAGAGCAAGGGCGATTGTTGTTGTTCCTTGGATAGACAATGAAAGGGAGAAATGGATAAAAACATGGAATCCAGAAATAATAGGAGGAGGTGAAATGGAGATTGAGGATTTAGATCTTGATCCCAGATTAGAAAGGGCACTGTCAGCGTTAACTGAGATGATTAATGTGTCTACAGGTTTAACACATTCTTCTGATAGAGAAAGTGCAATCCAACTTTTACAAATATTACATAGAAAAGGAATTCAATTAAATCCTGATAATATGAAGATTTGGGCACTACAAAATGGATGGACTTCAAATGGTGCAAATCAGTTACAGGATTTCTCCCAACGGATAATAGAGGGTAGGAAATTCCGAACTAGCGGTGTAAAAATATGGAATGATAGATTTATCCAAGAATTATTAGGGAATTAATAGATATAGTGAATCTTATGAAAATTAATGGACAGAATATCCAATTACCAATAAAAGATATTAAAAGAGTATGGGATATTCTAGAGAACTTTAATATTAGACCAATTAACATACAGATTGAAGATATAAATCCAGAAGTGCAAGTAGGGCTAACTTTGGGAGAAAGTGAAACGATACATATGGGAGAGCCTTTTAAGTATATGTTTTCACCCCCATATAACAGATTTATTGATAATATTAATAGGGTGATGGCGTTTTATCCTAAAGCAATTAAAAAATTTGATATAAATGCTACACCCGTTAATTTAAGTATTATTTATCAAAGACAAGCATTTATAATATTCTTGATTAATTCTCTCGAAGTATATCTTTCAAAGACATTCAAGAAGACCACGAGTATATTACGAATTGATTATCCAGATTCAGACTATATTATACAATTTATTGAAAAATATGGATCAATTTCTAAATATAATGAGTATTACAGCGAAAAAAGTGAGCCCGCTTTTTTATCTGAGTTCTTAACAAAAAGATTATATTTTCAACAAAAGGATACAACTCGGGATTGTTTTAAATTTGTTTATATAGATTTGCCTGAATTAGCTCCTAGACTTTGGCAAAAGATTTTCTCTAAAAGAGATAGTTACATGCAATTGAGACATGAAATAATTCACGGTGATCGCCCATCATTAAATGACATAGAAGAGAAATACACCATTGAAAATATTGAAAGAATTTTATTTGATATTGTCCAGTTTGTCTATTTAATTGAAGAACAAAGATTTCTTAAGTATCCCCGTGAAGAAGAGCAATTAGATTTTATTCAAAGACTAAGGAATAATTAACTAATATTTACAATTTACTATATATTAGACCGAAAAAAAGATAATTGATGACTTCGCAAAAAAAAGAAAACTTCAAAATAATTTCCGATTTTGTGAGACGAATCTTATTTGATCACATTAGAAGACAGGAGAATCCAGAACTATTCATTTCAACAGATGATGCTAACACAAATCTGCTTCTTATAGAATGGATTGTTAAAAATATTACAGAAGATTAACCTTGACCTCAAAAGTTGGCATCATTCCAGCCTAACTTGCAGAGGTCATTTAGAGAAAACCAAGTTCTGAATAGAGGGAACTAATATAATGCCTTTGCTTTATCCTCAAAAGTTGGACATTTAAAATGTTGGCAAATTACTACTCTTCTATATTTTTAGCTAATTTAATGATGTTGTTAATATTAAAGAGATAATTTGGAAATTTTTCATTAATCTGGATGATTTTCGATACAATTTTAACTATTTTAGAGAAGAGATTTGGGACAATGTATTCATTCGTTTTTTCAAATATAGTTCTTTTATCTAATCCGTTGACATCAAATGTAATGCAATTTTTAGCGAATTTAATATAAGTATCACTCAAAGCCCAATTTTCTTTACCATGGATTATAATGCTCCTTAGATTGTATAAATCCCTAAAATAATCATAATTATTTTTAGCTTCCGTAGAGTTGGAAGAAATTAATAAAGTAGCATATAACCTAAAACGGAAGCTTAATTCTATTCTTTTTTCTGTTGTTAACAAAGATTCAAGAATAAGGCAGGCATCCATTATTGCATCCTCAATATGTCTTCGTTGACTCAGACGAATTAACCTGTCAAATAAAAATATATTTCTGTAAAAATTAATACTATTACTTTCCTTGGATAAAATATTAAAAATTCGCTTAATATGCAAATCATCAAGTGAATAAATTGTATGACCTCTTGTTGATTGTTGCTTTCCTAATCCATGAAAACCCGTTTGTGATGTGAAAATATTTCTTTTAGTATCATTTGATGGAATTACCATCTCTGGATACAATTGGTTACAAAATGCCTGATGCTTATCTAAATCTGGAACAATTCCCCTACTAATTAATTCTTCAAAAAGTAAATTTAGAGTAAAAAATGGATATTCAGGAATCCTTTTTCTTATCATCCACTGCGGTTCAGGAAAATCAAATCTTGAAGTTAATCTTTTAGAAATCCACCAAGGAAAAATATAAAAGGGAGTTCCGAATTTTATTTCAGCACCATATATCAAAAATGCAGCATATAAATTCTTTATTTCATTCCAAACTCTATTTTCATCAACACTCTTGAAAATTATTGGCTTCATTAATTTAATATTTCCTTCCGAATTTAAGGAGAATTTAGTTAGACCTTTTGCATAAATACCTACATTTTCTATGATATTGTTATTTTTAGCATCATGGATATTTGTACTTACTTGAACTATAGATTTATCGTTCCTTACAACGACATACTCAGAAAAAATTTTTATGCCTGTTTGAATTTCATTAATTCTATTTATTTTAGATTCTTCATTCAATAAAGGAATTTCAGAAATATGTGGCTCATTCTTATTCCTTCGATTCTGAATCCTAATTAACGGTAAGATAGTTTCATATTGGATGATTTTATTATCGTAAAACAATTCAAATTCGTTTAAATGATTTAACAATATTGTCTTAATTTCAGAAGGACTTTTTAAATATTTCGGAAAACTAGACTCTAGTAATAAATAAAATAATTCACCAATTTTAAAGGAGAAATATTTAGAATTCAAATTTAATTCGATTCTTGCTTCTTCTATCGGACTCTGCATTAAACTCTCTAAAATAATTTCATCTTTTTCAATTGTATACCCAAATTCTCTTAGTGCATCGGGTTCAAAAATAACTTCTTTATCCTTGAACCATTGAATTTGATCACTTGAAAAAAGATCATTTAATCTTTTATATTCAATAATCATCAGTTTAACAAACTGCTGAAAATTATCGTTTTCAAAAATAGTCATTTTATCTCAATTTTATCGATTTAATCTTAATTGGTTGTATAAATAATAAAAAGACATTATAAAAAAACATTTGTGTCAAGAACCAGTATAATACTTTAGCCTTATCTTCAAAATTTGGTATTGAATGTCGAAAAAAATCAAAAATTAGTCTAATTTAGCTCGTAGATGATTAAATTGGCGAATTTTGGGCAATTTAATATTTGTTTTAGATTCAAACTCTTTTATAATAAAATTCTGTATTTTCTCTGGTTGGTTCATGTGTTCTGAAATAAAATGAGGAAATTCAATTAAATATATATTATTATCTTTACATAATTCTCGTTTTATATTATCTCTTAATTGTTGAAGATGAAAATCATCTATTGATTTGTGATAAAGGTCAAAGAATTTGTAATGCTGAGGACCATTATACTCCAAACCAAGTTTTATCAGCTTATTATCAATTTTTATTAAACTATAGGCATCTAGATGTCCTTTTTTTAGTAAACTTATTGAAAGTTTTAAATTAAAATTAATATATTTTTTTTTGTCAAATTTTAAAATAATTTTCTTTAAAGGAACTTTTTTAAAAATAACATTAGAGTCAATTATGGAACATATTTTATTTAAATACCAACGACAGATACTTTCATATTTCCCGCTTGAACATTCTGGACACCAGCCACCTCTAGTAATATTGCGAGGAGCTGTCTTCCAATACTCATGATAGGGTTTTCCACACTACCAAGTAAAATGAGCTCGACTTGGTTTTTTGTCTTTTACTATTTCCAAATACTCTTAATAAGTAGTTATTAACCTTCCACCTTTACTTTCTGCTAATCTTTTTAGGTCCTTGTAAGAATGCATCCGCATTTTTCTAAGTCTTTCAGTAAAACATTGTCTACACCATGTATTTTTTAAAAAAACTTTATTTGTCAAAGCTCTAAAAGGCTTATGACCTTCTACACCACACCACCAAGTTATTGGCATAAAACTAGGTGCAAATTTTTTTAATAGAGAAATATATTCTTCTTTAGTAGTAATTAAATGTCCATTCTTTTTCTTCGCAATTTCTTTTATGAAGTCGTAAGTATATTTTATTTGAGGAAGTCTAGCCCTTTCTCTTGAACATTTACCACACCATGTTCCGCGTTCGACTTCACGAGGTTTAGCGATCCAAAATTCATGATTTTTTACACCACACGACCAGAGAATTGGTGCAACGCTAGGTTTGTATTTTTTAATCAATTCTTCGTATTCTTCAAATGTAGTCAAGAGAAAACCTTCATTTCTTGTTGTCATTTCTTGTAGATAATCATAAGTATATTTTATTCGATCTGAAGGGATTATTCCATGAAATCTTTCCATTAAGAATTCTTGAAATTCTGCCTTTAAGTAATCAAAAATCTGAGAAGTAATATCCCTTATTGAATTCTTTGAGTAAGAAAGTAGTCCTTCTTGAATTATTTCATTTGCAAGTCTATACATGATTATCTCTTGTTTAGATTTCAATTTAATTAAAATTTTTGTAACAATCTTTACGAGATCAGTAAAAAAATCACATAGAGGTAAAAAATATTTGGCATCATCAATTTTTGAATTCAAATAATCTAAATCTTTTTGTACAATTTCACTAGTCCATGAGTCTTTTGATTTAATTCCTTCAATCATCAAATTTACAAGTTCATTTACGGAAATTGAAGATCTATCTAAAAGGATTTGAAAAATATACTTAGAAAGAATGTTGCGTATATATACTGGAAAAATATGAATCCTATTATCTCTAATTGTAATTATCGTTAATGTATGTGCCATTATTACAATGTTTTCTTTCTGATTTATTTATATCTCAATTTTCTTAGAAAAAACATGTTATCTTGAAGAAACAAGAATTAGCTAAATTTATCATCAAGGGGATTGTTAATTTATTGATTTCTTTAAGTAAAATTTCATGAGATTAGAAAAAAAATTAATTTAATTCAATCGTATAATGGATATAGAGGATGTTTAAAAATCGAACCTAAAAATCCTTTTAAAAGGGAATTTACATCGATAATTTGAATAAAAAAAATTATAATTTTATTGATAGGGCTTTATAACATGAATCAAATCATCGTAATCAATTCCCAGCTCCTTCACTAATTCGATTGTAGGACAACCAAACACATTCCATCCACATTGTCGATACACAGCTTCTTGTAATTTTAAATATTGAATTTCTTTATATTTTCACAAAATTTTCATTCTTTTTTCAGTTGTCTTATCTTTAAAAATATTAATTAATACCGAGAAATTTATTCCTGAATGTAAATAATAAGCAATAAGAATAAATTTTCCTGATAATAATTGTCTTAAATTTATAAAATATGTTGTAAATATTCTCGATCAAATTTTTTAGTTATTATTTTTTATTTTTAAAGAAGTTACTAAAAATTGATAATCTAATAAGAAAATTGCACCTCTAATTTATAAATCATTTTTACAATAAACTATTCCCATTTAAATATTAAAATTAACATAAATATTTAAACACCTTTTCAAGATAATTTGGTTGGTTGATGATAAAGAAAAAGAACTTATTTTTTATAATAATTTTCATATTTTTTATTATAATCTTGACAATTTCTTTTTTATTTCCTCAAGATTCCGTTATTTTTCCTGGTGTTATCATGCCAGATGACCATGAAACGCAGGAAATAATTAAAACCATTGAAATCATTGTACTTATCATTATAATTATTGTTGTTGGAATTTATCTTGTTTATACATACCACAATCTATATACACTAAAAATTGAGCGGATACATGAATATGATATAGATTTTATTGATTATTTATTGTATGATGTAAAGGGTGTTAAAATGAAATTAAAGGATTATTTAAATGGAATCCACCCTAAAAATAAATTAATAGAGGAAGAAATACTAAACAGAACATACCAGACTAATCCTGATGGAACTAAAAAGGGTCGAAACATTATCTACTTTTTAGAACTTAATAATGGTACTAATAAAAACATCTATGTTGGCGAATGTGAGAATCTTGAGGAACGTATGAAATCTCATCATAAATTTGATAAAAAATATCCTAAATATGATATTATTTATTTTTTTACATCTTCATGGATAGTAGGGCACATACGAGAAGTAATAGAATCTATATTTATTAAAACCTTAAAACAAATTGGAGAATATACTATTGATAATAAAGTTGAAAATAAAAATAGAAATCTTAGTTTTGAAGATAAAGAAATTATATTCAAATTTATTGATTTAATTTCTAAAATTATGAGTTCCTTCTATAATATAAAATTATCATTGTCTAATAATTAAAATTCCTAGTCTATTTTAACTTATTATTATCTCTTTTCTTTCGGTAGATGATATAATTTTCGCATTGATAACATATAAAAGCAACACAGAAGCCCATCATATAACTTACATGAATAGTTAGATAACTAAATGGAAATCTTGTAAGAAGGATTAGAAATTCTGCAACAAAAACAATGAATCCGATGATAAAAGATATTTTATGTTTTTTAATCCAATTTGAGATCTTTGCTTCTTCAGGTTTAAAGTGTATTTTAATACGATTTTTCTTATTTTTATTCCTCATTACATATTTTAATACATCTTTACGTTTTTAAAATACATGTGTTTTTTTCTTCTTATCTTATGCAATTTTAATGTAATAAAAAAAAATTATTACCTTTTTTTCTTTTTGATTTATCTCTTTATCTATTCTCTTAGAAAAGACATATTATTTTGAAGTAACAAGAATTAGCTAAATTTATCACTTAGGAGATAGTTAATTTACTGATTTCTTTAAGTGAATTTTCATTATTAGAAAAAAAATTTAATTTAATTCCATCGTAAATGGATATACAGGATGATTAACAACCGAACCTAAAAATCTCTTTAAAAGGTAAATTACAGCAATAATTTGAATATAAAAAACTATAAATTTATTGATAGGGTTTTATAACATGAATCAAATCGTCGTAATCGATTCCTAACTCTTTCACCAGCTCGATTGTAGGACAACCAAACGCATTTTATCCACGTTGCCTATAAACTGCTTCTTGTAATTTTAAATATTGAATCTCTCTATATTTTCGTAAAATTTTCATTTTTTCTTCAGTTGTCTTATCAGTGATATCTATTTCTAATTCTTTTAATTGTTCGTCATATCTCTCTTGGCGACTTTCGTATTCCATTTTTGTTACAGGACCCATTGCTCGATAAGGCAAATTAGAATCGTGCTCCCTAAGACCTTTGCCTTGACGAATGGCAAAAATCCGTTGTAAATTATATACACGCTCAGACATGCGTATTAGATCGTCAGGCTCTGATTTAATCCCTGTTACGGCGGAAAAATAATCCGAATACCATTGGACATGTTGAGGAATTTTCGCTTGTAATAATTCGCCTGCCATTTTAATAGGTAAATCAAAATTGGAAGGAGGAGGCACATCGTTCCATCCGAGTTTACATAATCCAACTAAACCAAAAAAAGTTCTCCATAGAGGGAACCAATATAATGCCTTAGCTTTATCTTCAAAAGTTGGTATCGAATGTCTTACAATATCTTCAAAGATAAGCCATGCTTCATCGTGCTGTGGCCCCTTTTGTGCGCCTCCATATCCAAATTGTTGGGTTAAGGATTCTTTCGTAACATATTCAGAAAATTCCAAACCTTTATGTTCCATACCAATATCTTGAAGGAATTGAGGATCGCCTCCATATTTTTCGGCGAAAATCTTTTTCATTCTTTTTATTCCTTGACCCACCACGACACCAAACCCTTCGCCCCTTGCCATCTGATGGATTAATTCCAGAGCTGCCTCGGCGTTTCCAAAACTTAAATCGAGTCCGCCAGTGATTTCTTTATTGATTATTCCTTCTTCAAAGCATTCCATTACAAAAGCGATTCCAGTACCTACTCCAATAGTATCTAATCCATAAGTATCACAGTAAAAATTTGCCTCAAGAACCCATCTAGGGTCCCACACACCCCAATTTGAGCCACATCCTGCAACTGTCTCGTATTCTGGACCATCTACGATTACTTTTTCTCCTTTAAAGGGACCAGTCATCACTTCATAATCCTTTGTCCAATGAGAACAACTAATCACACATCCATACCAACAACCATCCGCTCCCTTGCCAGTATGCTCACCAAAGATTTCGTACCAAACCTGGCGATTATAAGGAATATTCTTATCTTTTATTTCTCTGTGTTGCCCAAATCTATAATTCTCCGTGGGAAGCAAATCTGCCATATTCATGATTTCGTTCAGGTAATTTGTACCAACTAGGCGCATCTGATTCATTGTAGGATCGTATGTTATTATCTCTTTCTTATGTTTCTTTCCAATTTCAAGTAGTTTATCTGGATCTGCGGGATTATTCTTTTTTACATCATAAACTGGCCCTCGGCAAACAAGAGCTTTAATTTTTTTATCAGCAAAAACAGTTCCTATTCCTCCACGACCCGCTTGCTTGCACGAGGCCTATTTTCTCTTTCTAACATACCACGAAGAATTAAGCATCCCCCACCTCGTATGTTTTGCTGCTGCTTCTGTACTTACTACAGATACAAGTTGCTTTTCTTTTTCGCTAGGTTCCTTAGCATATTTTTCTGTTAATTGTTGAGTCAATAGGTGTGAATATTTTGAAAGCCTATCAGACTCCTCTACTGATTGTATTTGAATAATATGGTCTTGTCCATTAATGAAAATTATTATTTCCTTATCTGCCTTGCCTTGAATTTCAAGTGCGCCAAATCCAGAAAACTTTAGATAACCTCCAAAGTGCCCCCCTACATTACTATCAATTATTATCCCAGTTAAAGGAGAAATTGTTGTAACGATCGATTTTCCTCCACCAGGATAGTGAGTGTTGGCTCCTAAAGGTCCAGTAGCCCAGCAAATTTCATTTACAGGATCGTCCCATTTTACAATTCTATCCTTAGGTAAAGAGTTCCACATAAGCCATAAATCGAACCCTCTACCTCCAATAAATTTTTCCTTCATCTCATCGGTAACAGGTTTGATAATAATTTCATTAGTCGTTAAATTAATGTACAAAGTTCGGCCAGTGTAACCTCTTTGCATATCCTGATGTTCATATTTTTTTTCTGCTAAGATCAATACTCTCACATTTTCACTTAAAATCAAATTAAACTATAATTTAATTATCAAATTTTTGATTAAAATTAAGTTTTCTTAAATACTATATAAGAACAAGATTTAAGTTAAAAACAAAAATATTCTAATTACTTGACTTAATGTTTTTATTAATTATTAATATAATTTTATAAATAATTTTAGAAAATGTATTTATGACAACCTTATCCGATGTAATAAATACAATAAAATTTGCTTTGAAGTATGCAATGATGACATTTGGAAAAGTACGTCATCTAAAAATTACTACAGAGGATGGTATAGTATACTGTGGTGATACATTTAATAGTACTCTTTGTAAGGCATTATATTTAACCAATAGATATGAGCCCTCTATAATGATGTATTTAAGAAAAACATTAAAGGAAGGTGATATATTTATTGATGTTGGAGCTAATGAGGGTGTGTTTAGCATACTTGCTGGAAAGCTTGTTGGACCACAAGGCAAAGTTTATGCGATTGAGCCTCTGCCAAAAAATGTTTCAATGTTAAAAAGAAATATTCATAAAAATAAGTTAAATAATATTATAATCTATGAAGTTGCCGCGGGAGATGAAAACAAAGATGTTGTTTTTAATGATGTCAAATACGGCAATATGCTTGGAGGTTGTAATAATAGAGTGATAGCTATGTTATCCTTGATTCCTGGAATGGTCAGTTCAATTAAAGTAAAACAGAAAAGATTAGATATGTTAATAAATGAGCCTTTAAATAAAATTAAATTGATTAAAATAGATACAGAGAGATATGAACCTCAAGTATTGAAGGGTATTAGTACATGGTTAAATGAGAAATGTTCCATTGATTTTCTTATTGAGTTAAAACCAAAAAAATCAAAAGAGATTATTAATTTATTTTTGAATGAATACGGATATCAAGGATATATGCATAGAGTAGATTCAGTGGTATTTAATGATGAGATTAGATGGGAAAAGCTCAATATAAATTGTAAAATTCAAAAAAATGTCTTATTTACGAAAAAAAGATTTCTGTTTAATAACTAATTTCATCAAATTGCATTTTTGATCTCAGATTTGAATAAAAGAACGAAAAAACTCACGCTTTCCCCTATAGATTTCACGAAAGACGACAAAATGACCAAGATATGTCCGATATGAGAAGAGCCTTAATTAGAAATTTTATTTAAAATGTATTACCAAATAAATTTTTTAAAACAATTGGATTCACTTTATCTACTGTATCGTTATTTACGAGAAATATCTCGGTAATTCCAATACAATCTAGCTTGACGTCTTAATCTTGAGATTTCATCTCTAACGGCGAAGGCGATGATTATTCTAAGATTATTTCTAATTTTTTGAAGTCTCGGGTCTTTTATGATAATTTCTCTTTCTTTTTTCATCATACTTATATAATCGACACATTTTTTTAAATTTAATATGGTAGTTGGCTATTGCTCCTAGATAGGGGCAAAAAAGGAATTATGCATTTACCTTTATCGAAAGTTAGAGACTTTCCCATAACATTCTCCGCATGCCGAACATTTAAATCCTCTATGTCCATCTTTTCTTAAAGGAACATTACATCGTGGGCAGATTCCTTTTGAAATAAGGCTTTGAGTGGCGCTAACCTGTGTTAATACTTTTCGATAACAATCAATACAATACCATTGATTTGTCTCTGGAATAAATCCCATATCCAAGTCAGTCCTACGATGCCTTTTAGCGGGAATTTCAGCGTGCACGCAATTTGGACCCATGCCACACTGACAAATAGAGTCAGTGAGTGCTTTAGAAAGCTCGTTTCTTTTTGAAAATATAGGAAAAAAAGAACTCTTTAGATGTAAAGATTCGAATGAATTGGAATAAGGGGTGTCTTGTTGTTCTATATCCGTTACTATTTCCCCTAATAAGTCTAAACGATTAATTTGTTCTAAAACACCCTCAATAATTGCACACCTTAAATTTTCTCTTATTTTTCTTAATCTTGGATTTTTAATTATAATTAAATGCTGGTTCTTCATTTTATACATCTTATTTTATAATAAAAATTTAAATATTTAAATCAAACGCCAGTTAGGTAATGCGTTTGCCAGAAACGCTTATTCCGATATTTTGTCTGAAATTGACCGAAGTAATGGGCAAACCATTGAGCCTCTCCATGTCGTTCGAAATAGTCTAAACTCTGCCAAAAGGCGTTAAACTGAGCATTAGACATTTTAATTTGTTTAACACTAGCTTCAACATCGGCTTTTGAAGACGAACCGTCGAGATACGATTGTATTGCGTTGTATATAACCAATTTTCTTTCGCGGAGCATTTTTCTATCTCTCATAACATCTCTCAAAGTAACTATACTACCGTCTAAAGCATATCTATGCCCAATCATATGGAGATGCCGAATTAAATGAAGATTTTGGTAATTAGTAACTAACGCCATCTTATTATGATCTACACTTCCAATGTCTTCGTCTATATCATGCCTCCTCCAACCGCTCGGTGGTAGTGGATCCAAACTCCATAAATTTGTACCCATCGTCTCGACAAGTAAATTATCGTTCTTTTTTCGATTTGTACATAAAGATGATCGGCATATTTTCGGAGAAAAGATCTGAAAGCGTAGCAAAAATAAACACTGTAAAACAGAAGCTAAGAGAAAGGAAAAAACTCTTACAAGAATATAACCCTTATAGAGATCCAATGTAAAAAATTCAAATAATTAAAAAAAAACGAGAGGTATAAAATTATGATAGATATTCCCGATAAGGTAAAATTGTTAAACGATGAGAAAACAAAGGAATTGATCGAGAAATCAAAATGTAATACCGAAATTTTTCTCCCCCTTTGTTAACGATTTCCCTTAATAAATATCGAAGATTTGAAAGCCTTAGCCATAGACATAAAATTACATGGTTTGCGAGAAAAAGTCATCAAAACTAAAGATGATAAAGACGGAAAATTGCGATATATGGCGTGCGTTATTGCTGATGTGGAAATTCAATGCGAACAAAGGGAAAATTTAACCGAAGTAGAGAAAATCTTTTTAGTAATATCAAAGAACTTACTACTTTGAGAGAGAAGAGAATTGATTTAAAAATAATTAACGAAATTAAAAAAGAAAGAGAGATTATAATTTAATAATGGACACTACTCATAAAACATATTTGGACTCTATTAGCGTCCAAGAATTTAATAAAATACTAAATGAGATTCCAAATCTGCAACTCGAAGAAGAAATAGTATCTATTGATAATTCTTTCAACAGAGTTACTTCAAAAGATATTAAAAGCCCAATTAATGTTCCTCATTTTAAAAAATCACGTATGGATGGATTCACCCTTCACTCAGAGGATTCATTTGGAGCTGAAGAAGATAATTTGATTTCTCTCAAATTAGTCGAAACTATTAGTGCTGGGGATATACCTCAAAAAAAGTTAAACGATGGAGAATGTTCGTATGTTGCGACTGGTGCTGCTATACCTGAGAACGCTGATGGTGTAGTAATGGTAGAGTTTACCGAAAGAGAAGGAGATAAAGTTCTAATTTCAAAGGCAATTACTCCGGGGACTCATATAATTGAAGTAGGCCACGATATAAAAAAGGAACAAATAATCTGTGAAAAAGACACACTTATCGATTTACCGACAATAGGCATCCTTTCTTCTTGTGGAATAGATAGAGTTCCCGTATATAAAAAAATTACCGTTAGTTTACTTAGTACCGGAAATGAACTTGTTACTCCCAAGGAAAAACATTTAGAAATTGGTAAAATATATGACATTAATTCAATTGTACTAAAACAAGCAATTGAAAACACTGGTGTAAATGTAAAATTTTTAGGAATAATTCGAGATGATTTTAACGAATTAAAGAAAGCTGTCGATAACGCTTTAAGAGAAAGCAACATCGTAATTCTTTCTGGAGGGACATCTAAAGGAGAAGGCGATTTAGCACCTCAAGTTTTAGAAGCGTACGATAATATTGAAATTATGGTTCATGGTGTTCGAATAAAACCTGGAAAACCTATTATTTTTACGAAACTAGAAAATAAAATAATTTTTATTTTACCTGGATTTCCTACTTCTGCATTAAGTTGTTTTTATGTGTTTATAGAGGATTTTTTAAGAAGAATGACTGGTTTTCCTTTAAAAGAAAGAATTTCAAAAGTATTAGAAGTTGGAGAGCGAATATATAGTGCCGTTGGTAGACATGAATTTAAAGCAGTTAGAATCCAAGAAGTTAATGGTAAAAAGAAGATTTTTCCAATAAAGACTGGTTCTGAGGCGATAAGTACATTATTCAACGCTGATGGTTATATACAAATAGACGAATTAGAGGGAATTGTTGAGAAAGGAGATAAGAAGAAATTTTATACATTTTAAAATTAAAAACACTAATCATTTCTTACAAATCGGAAGCGTATAAAAATGAAAGTTTACGAAGAACATAAAAAAAAAAGGACCAAAATTAATTAACCTTGCGTTAATTATAGTGAGTACGAGTCGTTATAACGAAATTCAAGAAAGAATTAAATCTTCAGATAAAACAATTCCATTAGTAAAACAGGTCTTAAGCCAACATACTGAAATTTCCCTAAATACCACTGAGATTGTGTCTGATGATTCTGAACAAATCAGAAATGTATTAGATAAACTCTTAGCGGAAAGTTCAATTCATGCAATTATCTTTAGTGGAGGTACGGGATTAACGGCTAAAGATATTACTTATGAGACTATTCAACCATTATTAGAAAAAGAGATTACTGGATTTGGTGAACTTTTTAGAACTTTATCTTTTAAAGAGATTGGTACGGCATCAATTTTATCGAGAGCAACTGGTGGTAAAATTAAGGATAAAGCTATTTTTATATTACCTGGCTCACCAAAAGCCGTGGAATTAGCATTAAGAGAAATATTAATCCCTGAATTACGTCATATTGTCTACATGATAACAAAGGAGGAATAATATGGTTGAAAAATTAAGAAAAATTAAATTAAATAAATTAATTTTACCCGAATAGGGGCATGTTATTTATATCATAAACAAAAACGAGTGAATTAATTGAAGAGATTAAGAAAAATTGGTTTTTCAAAATTAATCTCTTTAGAAGATTCTTTGAAAAAATTATTTTCCTATATTGATCTTTTACCTTATGAAGAGATTGAATCAACCGAATCTCTTAATCGAATATTAGCTGATGACATTATCAGTGGATTTGATATTCCCCCATTTGAAAGATCGGCAATGGATGGTTACGCACTTTGTTCAGAAGATACATTTGGAGCTTCTCAGAAAAATCCAAAAACAGTCCATCTGGTTGGAAAAATTGAAATTGGTCAAATTTCGGATCAGGTTGTAAAAAAAGGAGAGGCAATAAGAATATCAACCGGAGCTGCTATCCCAAAAGGGTCAGATGCAGTAATTAAAATTGAAGATACCCAAATCGAAAACGATTTTGTGACTTTATATGAATCGGTTGCTCCTGGAAAAAATGTGTCTAAAAAAGGTGAAGATATCTCCAAGGGTACTCTTGTTTTAACGAAAGGAACACAATTAAAAGCTGAACATATAGCTCTTTTATGTTCATTAGGCATTAAAAAAGTAAAGGTAAGCGTCAAACCTAATGTAAGTATTTTTGCGACTGGTGATGAATTGATTGAAGTTGGGAATCCCCTTGAAGTCAACAAAATTTATAACTCAAATACACCAATGATCTCAAATTTGGTTAATTTATATGGTGGAAAAGTTATCAGAGAATCAACTTTAAAAGACGATAAAGAATTAATAAAAGAAAATCTAATTGAAGCAAGTGGAGTATCGCAAATTATTATATTTACGGGAGGGACTTCTGTCGGAACGCAGGATTATTTGCCAGAAATTATGCAAGAAGAAGCTAAAATATTAACACATGGAATAGCGATGCGTCCAGGAGCACCATTATTAAATGGCGTTTTTAAAAAGTCTTTGGTTTTTTGCCTGCCAGGTACGCCAGTTGCCGCATATATATGTTTTTTAAAAGTAGTTGGCCCTTCAATTAGAAAAATGATGGGGTGTACAAACCTTGATCCTAGAATTGAAATTAACGCAATAATTAGCAAAGATGTTCCTGTTTCCGGGATGGGATATATTAGTTTTCTCAGAGTAAAACTTGCAAAATCAGAAAATAAATTTATTGCTAACCCGATAAAGTTAAAAGGTTCAGGAGTTATTAGTTCTTTAACCCAATCTGATGGGATCGTTGAAATTCCCCCTTACCAAGAAGGATTAAAAAAAGGAGACCCAATCTTAGTGAAATTACACCCAAAATGAAATTATAATAAAAAAGAACTTTTTACTCTTAAATTGAACAATCCAAATTTTTGGAGATGATTTAATAAAATGAAAAAAGAAAGAGAGGCAAAAATTTTGCTAAAAAATTTTTGTCAACAAAGATTAATTTGCTACATCATGAAAAAGAATATTTTTTTTAATTAAAACAATTTTTAAATTAACAATTATTTTAAGGATAAATTCAAATTTTAAATTAAAGATATATTATATGAAGAATACTAATGACAATCGCAATTTTAATTAAGGTAAATGATGGAATTGTTTTAGCTTCGGATAGTGCTGCTACGATTTTAGGTCAAGATCCTCAAGGTAACATTGGAATTATAAATATTTATCAAAATGCAGATAAAATTTTTAACTTAAGGAAAGGGAGTCCTATAGGAGCAATTACTTGGGGTTCTGGCAGTATTGGAAATTCCTCAATATCCACTTTAGCAAAAGATTTTAGAAATTTAATTTCAGAAGGAGGAAATGAATGGAAAATTGATCCTAAAGATTATTCAATAGAAGATGTAGCTAAAAAATTCAAAACATTTATTTATGATAATAATTATATAAGTGCATTTGAAGATTAGGAAAAGAAAAAAAGACCATTTATAGGATTCATGGTTGTGGGTTATTCCTCTAACGAGGATTTAGCAGAAGAATGGGAATTTGAAATCAATAAAGGTGAGTGTAAGGGACCTAAAAAGATCAGAGAAAAAGAATTATCTGGGATTTCTTGGAGGGGTCAGGGAAATGCAATACATAGATTATATCTTGGTTTTGATATTAGGTTAAATTTAAGCCTTAAACAATTTGGAATAGATGATAATAAAATTAATGATATTACTAATCATTGTCGAAATAATTTGGTTATGCCAATGGTTTTACCGGCTATGCCTGTTCAAGATGCGATTGATTTATCAAAATTTTTAGTAGAAATGTCAATTCAATATTATAAATTTAGTCCAGGTGCTGAAACTGTAGGAGGTCCGATTGAAATCGCTGCAATTACAAAACATGAAGATTTTAAATGGGTTAAAAGAAAATATTATTATGATATAAAATTTAATCCTATCTAAAATAAGTTGAGGAATATATAATATGAAACAAGATTATAATTTTGATGAAAAGGATATAAATGTTAAATCTAATGTAGGAGTATTTAATTATTGCTCATCAACTGTAGACTATAATGAAATTAAGGACATTGATTTAAAATTATGGAATAAGATTAGTGAAAGATTTAAAATAGAGGGAACGGAGGATTTTCAACTTGTAAAATTAAAACATGAAAAAAGTAAAACATCTTTGAAATGGATGGAAGAAGAATTAATATATTTTGAATCAATAAAAAATAATTTGCTTAATGACTCTATGTATAATAATAAGTTTATTGCCATATTATTAGGATGAGCTAGTTTTACCTCCTTTAATAATCTTTTTTTTTACCATGAGGGCCCCTATTACATTTGTCCATTTGGAATCAAGTGAAGTCAAGCACTTTTCTAAGCCTTGCTTAAAGATCTTTCTCGTCCAA
>JAUWBH010000103.1 GCA_030605085.1 Promethearchaeota archaeon
TCATTATTTTAAGTAAAATTTGGAGAAGTTTTGTAAAATGTCAGAATGGAAAAATAAAATACATGATACCAGAGAAGAAGAAACTTATTGTGGAGGATGAGGCATTTTTGATGGAATCGCATTTTGTGTTCGAAAGATAAAGAATCATTTTCGCAATAAAAAACTTTCAAAAAACAAATTAAATCTCAAAAATTAAATCGAAAATGCTAGGATTTAATTTTGACGCTCCGCAAGAGCTTGGGATTATCATATTTTAAATTTACTCTTTATTGTCTGTTAACAATTAAAGAATTAATCTTAAAAAAAATAAATGTGAATGTTTACATATTTATTTATATTAATGTTCATAGCGTTATTATTTTTTTTAAAAATTTATATCCAAGAAGACTTAAGAACTTACAATAAAAATCAACAAGAAAATGCTACGTCAAGTATTTATTATTAAGGGCGACAATATTATTTATCAAAACATTTTTGGAAACGCTTTAAATAGAGACGAGGTTGAAAATTTTCGTTTTAGGATTAAACAGGATGCTAAGAAAGAATACGGACAAACAGTTGGTTTTTTTGATTACTATAAATATCGAATCGCTTATAGAATAGAACTTGAATTAGATTTAATATTTATTTTTATAGCAGGATTAATGGATGATTTCTTCAGGGTAATTCATCCAATAATGAATAATTTTAGAGACGAATTTTTCAATTTATTTGGAAGGAATATCGAAGAAAAGAAGTTTGATTCAGCAAAGTCAAAGACCTTAGATTCTATTTTCGACCCATACATAAGTAAGATAATACCTAAAATTTCGATTGTTGGTCTTTCTGGTGTAGGGAAAACAACAATTGCAAATTTAATCAAGATGGATGAAATACCTTCCCTGCATATTCCTACTATTTCAGGAGTGACTTCAATTATTAAAATTGGCAAATTAAAGTTTTCGTTTCTTGATTTCGCCGGTCAAGAAGAATATAGATATCTCTGGAAGGGCTTCATCAAAGGAAGTAATGCTGTACTAGTTGTAACTGATTCTACTCCTATAAACATTGAGCAATCCCGGTACTTCATCGAATTGAGAAACAAAGAAGCCCCTTATGCCCGAATAGCAGTTATTGGAAATAAACAAGATCTTAGAAATGCGATGCAAGTTAAAAGTATCGAAAGATATTTGGGTCTTAAAACTTATCCTATGATCGCAAATAGACCTGAAAATCGAGATAAAATGGTTGGCATTATAGCTGATATTTTAGATTTAAGATTAGATGAATCTCCTATAACAGAAAAAGGAATTGAAAAAGAAGTATCAGAGGCAATGGAAGAAGATAAAAAGGTGGCAGAAACAGAAGTTAGCATAGAGAAAATGGAAGAAGCTTTCAGTACTGTTAGTTTGGATTCTAAATTATGTAATGAAATAATTGATGATATTAAAGGAGTGCATATTGAAAATATTTTAAGAAATCATCTTAATATGATAAATACAACAATAAAACTGATTAATAACAACGAAGAATTAACACTTGAAGAATTCTACGATAATTATCTATCGTATACGAGAAATTCCTTTGTATGTAAGAACATTGCTTTGAAACAGTTTTTAGAAACTCAATTTTTGTTACTACAAAAATCAATTGAAGAAGATGAATTTATAGCTTCAAAACTGAAGGTTGACAGAGATATTATCTTGAATGCCTTACTGTGTGCTTATCTTAGTATTGCTAATCCAACTAGATATCCAATCTTTGAAACGATAATAAAAGAGTTTAAATTTGACAATTATGAACTAGAAGCTGTGAAGGAGATACACGCATATTACTTAAGAATCGTGAATAAAATTAGTAAAGGTTGAATAAGAAAATTAGCAAAGATTGAATAAGAAAATTAGCAAAAAATAAAAAAAGCAAAATTATCTAACATTTTTTGAGCCTTCCCCGACCTTTCGATAAATAAATCCTATTTCTCCGACAATTTTTTTATCAAAGATATTACGACCGTCAATAATAATTGGTGTTATCATTTTCTTTTTAATATCACTCAGGTTTAAGTTGTAATATTGCTTATGATTAGTTGCAAAAATCAGGACATCTGCACCTGAAACTGCTTCATTTAAATCATCAGTTAATTGCGTTTCTTTATAATCCCTTTCCTTGACGTAAGGATCGTGGGCAATATATTGAATATTATGAGAATGGTATCTTTTCTTTAAAGTCCATACGATTTTTTCTATAGGTGTATTTCTCGTGTCATCTGTGTCTGCTTTGTATGATACGCCCATTAAAGCAATTTTTAAATTGTCGTGTTTATTAGCTTCCTTGAGGGCATCCTCCATTAATTCAACCATATGGTTAGGCATGAAATCGTTCAATTCTCTTGCTTTTAGCAATATATCGGAATTATATTTATTATTAGTGTAAGTGCGATGCCCAAATACAAGGAGATGTGGGTCTTTGGTCAGGCAATGCCCCCCTACCCCAGAACCTGGGTAATGCATCATCCGGTCGTGTCTATGATTAATTAATTCAATAATTTCGAAGATATTTCTATTAAAATCCTCACAAACAAGGGCCATTTCGTTAGAAAACGCGATATTTACATCCCTGTATGTATTTTCTATGCATTTTGTAAGCTCTGCTGTAAGCGTATCTGTTACTTGGAGTTCTTTTTTAACAACCTTCCCATATAAAAATTTTGCATTCTCATTAGCTTTATCACATCCACCGCCAATAACTCTTGGAAAATCTGTAATGTATTCAATCAATTTACCAGGCATAACTCGTTCAAACGAAAAAACTAAATAGAAATCCTCTCCCCGCTTCATCCCACTTCCTTTCTCAAAAATTTGTTGAACAATATTATCTGTTGTTCCCGGAGCAACAGTTGATTCAATGATAACGGTTACTCCTTTTTTCATATGAAGAGCAATCAGTTTTGAAACATCCTTTAACGAATCGTATCTTGGTATTCTATGGTCGTCTACCGGTGTTTGTACATCAATAAGTATGAAATCAGCATCATCACAGGATTCATATTTATCTGTCACCTTAAATTTTCCCTTTTTCACGACTCGGGCGATTAATTCGTCTAATCCTGGTTCTTCTCCTTCAAAAGGATTTTTTCCCTCATTAAGCCAGTCAATTTTCCAACCAGATCTTTGAGACCTCCGTTGTACTCCCGTAACATAAAAATTTTTCACATCTGCCAGTAAAGCGGCCATTGGAACGCCGACTACGGCGGCCTAAAAGAAATCTTTAAGCCTATACCCCATTCCAATGACAGTTATATTTGTTCTTTTTAAGGACATCATAATATTTAACACTTCAGTATAATTGATTGTTTAAATTAAAAATTATTTATTTATTTTTTCTTTCATCTTATGTTGTGAGTAATATTTCCTATCTAAATATTTCCTATCTAAATAATCTTTTTAATTAGTATAATCGGGTATGAATTGAAACAATTAAATAAATAATTGTTCAGACCTTCAATTTCTTATACTTTGTTGCACGAAAAATCTAGATTTTCAAATTCTTCAAATGGTCTAAACAGCAAAAATAGCAAATTATAAATTAAAATACATCGGCTTTATTGATTTTCAAATCTTCCTAATTTTTCTAAAAAATTTGATCAATATTGAAACTCCTTGTAGTGTTGATAAGATTTTCCGCGATTAAGGATTAATTGCCAAATGCTACTGTAATGACTGCCTTTTTTTATTTCAACACCGTAATCTTTAGCGACTCTAGATATTGTACCGTGATCTACACCCAATGTCTTTGCGATAGCCCTAGGAGACAAGAATTCTAATATTTGTTGTAAGGTATCTTTTGGTAATACCTTCATTAACCAACGCCTTACACGAGAGACACCATAATTCTCAAAAACCTCAAGGGAAACTCTTTTTCTTTGAAGACCACCTTTGTAAGCCTTTAACATTTTTTTGAAAAGCTCAATACCTAAATAAAGCGTATATGCTTTAGTTTTTTTATCCTTCCGCTAAAATAATTTAGTTTTTTTATCCTTCCGCTCTAAAAATAATCTTTTTAGATTGAAAATTCCCCTACCCAATTCTTTAATATTTAAAAAAATTTAAATAGCAGAACTATTTTTAAGTAATTTAATCATTGAACTAAATAAAGCGATTCAAACCTTGGGGAAATATAAACGAACGAAAATATGGATTATCCTTATTATTACATTATTTTTTCTCACATTATTAGTAACAGCGATTTTTAAGGGAGCCGAATGGGTTGGGGGTTTTTTTATTGCATTGTTGATTCTTTTAATATTTTTTTGTCCGATTTTAATCGTTGACGTAAAACATGCTTCAGAGCCTAAGAAAGAAAAAAAAGAGGACGCTAAAAAATTAGAGTTAAAACGTGCTGAAATAGAATTAGAGAGAGAAAAGTTAGAAGTAGAAAAATTAAAATTACAGAAAGGTATTGTGGAGGACTCTGGAAATTATTGTAAATTTTGTGGTGCTTCAATAGAGGGTGAACCTACTATATGCCCTAAATGTGGAAGTCCTTTGTCCGAGTAGAAAAAAATAAAAAAAAAAATAATTTAGGCACCATAATATTGATATCGTTTTATCAGCTTTAACAAATAAGCAAAGATGATGATTAAATAATCTTTTTAGTTTGAAAATTAATCGTAATTGAAAAAATTTAAGAAAATGAAAATAAAAAAAAAGAATTAAAAGTTAAGTTTTTCAAATACTTGAAAATTCTATCCGTATCCAATTCTTTGCTTAAAAGTTTCGTATCTACCCTTGGTTATTACTTTAAAGATAATCGCAAATATGACACCTATGATAAACCCTCCTATGTGCGCGAAATGAGCGGTCCCTGTAATAACAAATAGAGAAATTAAACCGTAAATCAATTCCATTATAAAAGTTACGAATATAAATGTTCTCGCGCTTATCGTTCCCCTTATATACAAGTATCTTAATCGAATCTTTGGAAAAAGAATTCCATATACAGCAATTATTCCCATAACTGCTCCAGACGCTCCCAGAGAGGGTATATCTCCCATTCCAATTGCTAAAGCTATAATAGCGTGAAGTAAGGAACCAACTATTCCCGATAAGATGTAAGTAATAAGAAATAGTATGTGGCCCATAGCTTTCTCAGAATTATCTGCAACAACATAAAAGAACCACATATTCATGAGGATATGAAGCCAATCAGCGTGCATGAACATAGATGTGATAATTGTCCACATCCTTTTGCCCGCAAAGAATTCACTTGGTATAAACGCAGCTTCATATATGAACATATACCCTGTTGGATCAAAATATTGAATAATGTGTACAATTATGTTAATTATGATAATCATTAAAGCCACATATTGCTTGTAAAATGGTATTTTATCGCTCTCTACTTCGTAAACCATTTTAAGATCTCCTTTTTTTCTAATTTTTTATTTTAGTTAAAACTTGAAATTATGAATTAAATTAAATGTAATTCGAAAAAGTATTAAATTTTTGTGTTAAAGTCGACAACCTTACAATTTTTTTTTTTTTTTTTTTCTCTCAAAACATACCGCAAAAAATTTTAGAAAAGAAGTATTCGTACCAGAACTTACTAATAGAGATCGGCGTGGTTCATGGGTCAAGAAAGGCTCTAAAAATATTATAACTTCGGCACGTGATAAGGTAGAAGAAATACTTAATTCACAAAAAGGACCTGGTCTTTCTGCTGACATAGAAGAAAAATTATCAGAGTACATAAAGAAAGTTGCCAAACGTACAATTGACGATTACCGGAGATTGGAAGGCATGGATAAAGAAAAAGGTCCTGTTGAGATTTCTGGTTTAAAGTTTGAATAGGCGAATATATCATGTATTATAATTCATTAGACTATTTTTGGCGGTTCGGGAGGATTTCCAAGCATTTCATTCGTTAAAGGTATGAAATTATCGAAATGACCTGGTAAAATTTTTTGCACATAAAAAGCTTCAGCAACCTTCAAATAAACCTTACTTCCGATGATAGCAGCCATAGATCGCAACAGTCTTTTTGCATATTTAGAGAGTTTTTTCAATTGTTTTTGAGTAACATTCGCAGGGTCAATATCTTCACCTGGTGCAAATAAATCTGCTATTAGTGTTAATGTAGCTTCGAATTTAAGAGCGGCTTTAATTTTTTTTTTTAGTGTTGAAGTAATATCCACAAAATAATTGGGTTGATGACCAAGAAGCCCCATCAGCCAAACTTCTGAACATGAATAAGGTTCAATGCCATTCTTTTTATGTTCTGGATATAATAATGGAAATGCGGCAAATGCTCCCGCTTCTGCTGCCATTCGCCCAACGATTAAATGATCTGGATGTACTTCATATTTAACCCAAGGATCGAAAGTAATTACGCGATCCGCTTTTAACTTCCTGACATAATAAACGAGTTTTTCTCGCAACTCAGGACCAGGTATGAATCCGCCATCGGGGTATCCTAACATTATAGTTTCTTTTACGCCAATTATTTCATTAGCGGCTCTGAGCTCCTTTCCTCGCATTTCAGCTACTTGTTCCTTTGTTAAATCAGTTCTCAATGTTCCTACCTCACCACTTGTACAGCATAACGCGTAAATAGTGTTCCCTTCTTCTGCCCACTTAGCAAGGGTTCCCGCACAAAAAAAAGATAAATCGTCGGGATGAGCAAAAATGGCAACGACATTTAAAGAATTAGAATTGATAGAAGCCACCTTCTCTTTTTAAATTACATTTATATGAATATCTCAATTTTTATATTTAAAATATGGGAACATTTCTTTAAAATAATTGTATCTGAATTTCTCAACATCTTGTAAATTGAATTACTATTATGAAATTCGGAGATTCGTTCCTATAATTTAAAAAGAATCCTAGGATGTGAAAAATTCTAAAATAATGGTTCTATTAAAGGATTTTTTGATGTTATTCTAATAATTAAGATCTTCTTAATTCGCTATTTTTTCTTGTACATACTTCAATAATTCCTTTCCAGAGAATGGTTTAGTAAGATAACCATCGGCGCCCAATTTTTTGCCTTTTTGAATATCTTCGTTAAAACTTTTAACGGTAAATAAAATTACAATAATGTCCTGAAATTTATCGTTCTCTTTGATATCTTTTAGAACCGAATATCCGGATGTTCCAGGCATCATTATATCTAACAAAATAAGCGCAATCTCATTGTGTTTTTTTGTAACAATTTCCATTGCGTCCTTTCCGTTATTGCACGTAATTGTTTCAAAATCTCCCAATTTAAGAAATTTTTCTGTTAGATTTACGATATCTGGTTCGTCATCCACAATCAGGATTGTATTTTTTCCTGTCACAAATATCTCCCTAAAATTATGCTAACTTTTTATTATTTATTGAATTTTTTTCTTTTATAATTATTTCTATGTTATAATATATTGAACTTTTCATTTTAATAGTTAATAATTATTAGATATTATGTACTAATAGAACGAATTTGTTATAACAAAAATTTTTTTTCGATTTGATTGTTTTTTAAGTGATTGTCGTTGGCAAGAAGGAGAGATTTACCAGAATTTCCGGATTCGTATATAGGTGAAAAAGCTGAGGAATATAACAGCCAAAAATGGATGGAAAGGAACCAAAAAAGAACTACTTTAAAGATCATCGAGTACTTATACGATAAAAAATTAGGAGAAGATATTCAAATGAATGTACCCTATTTGATCTTAGATTTGGGGTGTGGGACTGGATTTTCTTCCGAAGTTTTAATTCAAAATGGTTTTCGCGTAATTGGCGTAGATATTCTGAACGATATGTTAACAAAAGCCAATCAAAAAAAGGAAAATCTTCCAATTAAAGATATTGAATTGATACTCGCAGATATTAACTATTTACCCCTAAAAATTAATTCAATTAATCATATAATATCCGTATCAGCTTATAATTTCATTATTCATAACAAATTCGATGTACGAGAGAAAAGAAAAACATTGAATAATACAGCAAGGCATTTAAATAAGCTATTAAAAAAAAATGGAAGAATTATAATCGAATTTTATCCAAAATCTGAGGATCTAGATTTATTTGTTTCTTCTTTTACAGAAAATGGTTTTGATGGATTTATGGTTAAAAAGAATCTTAAACAAAAGAGTGGACAGAAATTTTTATTATTAAAGAAAAAAAACCCGATATAGAAAATGGGAACATGCAAATTTTGCGGTAAGAAAGATAGAGTAATCTCAAATATTCTTCAGGTATGTAGAGCTTGTATTATAAATGGAGATTGGGATTTAATTAAACCTCATGTTCTCTCTGTTCATAGGGAGGTCCGTAAACTCGTAGAATTACCCGATAAGCCCCCTAAAGCAGAGAAACCAAATATTAAATTAAAATGCAATTTCTGTGTAAACGAATGCGCTCTCTCTGAAAATGATGTAAGCTATTGTGGTTTAAGGAATATTCAGAAAAATAAAGAAGGAGATTTGCCTTTACCATCAAAATCAAAAGGATATATCCACGGATATTTAGACGCGAATCCAACGAATTGCTGTAATGCGTGGTTTTGTCCAGCCGGAACTTCCGCAGGATATCCCAAATATTCAGATTCTGATAGTCCGGAATATGGAACTTATTCGTATGCAGCATTTTTGTATGGATGTACCTTTTCGTGCCTCTTCTGTCAAAATAGTAGCCATAAGCAATTTCAGAGACGGAATCTTTTTGATAGTGAAATTATAGCAAATCAAATAGTAAAGAATGAAAAAATAACCTGTTTGTGCTATTTTGGAGGGACACCAGAATCTCAATTACCTTTTTCTATAAGATTAGCAGAATTAATATTAAAGAAAATCGATCCAGAAAGAATGATGCGTATATGTTGGGAATGGAATGGAAGCGGAAGAAGGGATTTGGTTGAGAAATGTATAGAAATTGCGATGAGGACTGGCGGCAATATCAAATTTGATCTAAAAAGTTTCAATGAGAAATTAAATCTCGCCCTCTGTGGTGTTAGTAATAAAAGAACACTTGATAATTTCAGATATCTTGCTGAGAATTATTTTGGTACACGAGGAGAAGATATGCCCGAAATAAGCGGGTGCACATTAATGGTACCTGGTTATACAAACCACGAAGAGGTTGAACAGATCGCCAAATTTGTTAGTTCTATAAACGAAAATATCCCTTACAGTCTCTTGATTTTTCATGGTGATTATCAGATGAGAGATTTACCAGTAACCCCCAAAAAACAAGCTTTAAAATGCTTCGAGGTAGCAAAAAAATACATAAAAAAAGTAAATTTAGGAAATAAATTCCTATTAGGCTTTTCTTGAAATTTAATTTTACTAATGACTTGCCATATATCCCATAATCTGAGACCAAGATTTCGGGCCGTACTTCTTTTTAGCCTCCTTAACACAATTGGGGCACACACTAAATGGTACTTTTCCCATTTCTTTTTTGCTCTTCAGATATAGCTTTTGTCCGCTTAAAGGATTTTGAAGACAATCTAAACAAATTGCTTTTTTACAAATATCACAGAGCACATCAGCAGCGACATCTGGATGTAAATAACACATTGAACCATCGGTTACTTTTTCTGCCGCCACAGTTGCAGCATATTCCTTCATCATTTTAACCGATTTTTTCTGCATCTTTGTTAAATCCTTTCCTTCTGGACTCATTACAGCCTCTAAATACTTTTCCGACCTACTCTTCTTTATCTTCTTTGCTTTTTTACTCCCTAAAGTAAAGTCCTCTCCGACTGCTGACTCGTAAGCCTTCTCTATTTCATTAGTAAATATGGTCCTAACCGTCTTTTCTATTAACTTTAATACTGGTTTCCTTTCACCAGCTTCGTTTGTAATATTAACTTCGTAGCCAATATCTACGCTTTTAGAACTAATAATATAATGAATAGTTAGTTTTATTACAGAACCAGAACCCGGCATATTTGCTTGAAATATCGAAGATATGTTTTCATGTGGTCCAATTTCGCTCATTTTAATAGTACCACCCATTGCTGTAGTTCGCTCTGTTTTTGCAATTATATCAGCGAAAGTCTTAAAACTAGCCTCAGGATCATTAGGAATCTTATTTGAGGAATAAATCACAACTTCCGGAAAATTCATTTTTTTCACTTTTCCCATTTTTTTCACCTTAATGTCTTGTTTTTTTTTTATAATACACTAATCTACTTGCCCTTTATATATCTTTTTTTTTATTCAATCCATTTTTTAAAATATACAAAAAGCTCGAATAAGACGAAAAAATTACTTGATTATGCTATTTTGCACAGCATCTTGTTATTTTGGCATAGCATAAATTCTTATTTTCTTAGTTTTCTTTTCTCGTTTTCGAAATCATACACCATAAAAAGAAAACTATTTTATATTTTGTAGATGTTTAAACGTAGAAATTACACCTATAATTAAAGTCAAAAATGATGTTAAATGGTAATTGAAACAAATGTCACCAAAATGTTAGGGATTAAGCATCCCATCATTGGAGCTCCAATGGGTCCTTTTTATACTACTGAACTATCGATAGCAATATCAGAAGCTGGAGGTTTAGGTGTTTTGAGCCACACGAACTTATTTGGAAAGAGCAGCATTGACGAAATGTGTAGGGACATGTTGCATGTAGTTGAACACACAGATAAACCTTTTGGATTCAACATTAGGACTGCACGTCTGCAGCCAGACGCTCCAACGCTTTGTAGAAAAATACCAAAACATATTATGAGTAATCCTAAAATAAAAGAGCAGTGTAGGTATGTAGTCACTAGCGCAGGTTCTCCAAAATTGATGAATACTAAAACTTTTCAAAAGTTAAAGGAAAGCGGTTCAGAGATCAAGCATTTCCACGTGGCTCCCGCATTATGGCTTGCCGATAAATGTGTTGCTTCAAATGTAGATGGATTGGTAGTAACTGGAATCGAAGGTGGAGGTCATCAATCCTACGAAAAAGTAACAGGTTTAGTATTATTACAACAAGTAGCGCAAAAATATCCAGACATTCCTATAATTGCATGTGGAGGATTTGCCAACGGTCAAGGATTAGCAGCTGCTTTAGCCACGGGCGCTGGAGGAATTGCCATGGGATCGAGGTTCATAGCATCAAAAGAAAGCGAATTTCACGATAATTACAAGAATATCGTTCCACCTGCGAAAGCACAAGACACAATTTTAGTAACGGGACTTTTTGGACCAATAAGGCTGTGGAAAAACGAATATTCTTTACATCATGATCTCGTTGGTACTAAAGAGGAAAAGATGGCAATAGAATCAGCTATGAATGCCGAAGAAATAACAGAAAGATTCAAAACTGCCGAAAAAGTATATGCAGGTGATATAAACGCGGGAGGTGTTCTTTTAGGTCAAAGTATAGGAGTTATAAACAGTATAGAAAGCGTACCAGATATTATTGATACAATAGTCAAAGACGCAGAAAAATGCTTAAAAAATGCCTCTAATTCCATAAAGCAATCGTAGTAAATCCTATAAAAAAATTATTAAAAAAATATTATTTTTATAATTAATTTTATTCAATATTCTGAAAGTATTAAAATATTAGGAGAATATGATTATGAGCGAATATATTATTACTGAATCCAAGGATAGAATTCTACGAATTGAGATTAACCGTCCGGATAAAAAAAATGCTTTAAATATGAGCATGTATGGTGCAATTGGTAGTGCCATTAACGAAGGAGAACAAGATCCTTCCATTCGCGTTATATTAGTCCATGGGCAAAAAGAATTCTTTTCTGTTGGTAACGATATTAAAGAATTTCAGAGCGTTTCTGTCCAACCTGGGACGAATCCATTAAGAATTTTTGGTAATGCGATTACGACAGCTAAAAAACCTCTTGTTGCTGCAGTAAACGGTTACTCCATTGGAGTGGGAATGACAATGCTACTTCACTTTGATCTAGTTTATGCGGGAACAAATGCTAAATTTCGAGCTCCTTTTGTGGATTTGGCATTATGCCCTGATGCGGGTTCGACTTTTATTTTACCACGATTGGTAGGGCATCATCGCGCTGCGGAAATATTTCTTTTTTGCGATTATCTTACAGCTGAAGAGGCTTATAGGATTGGATTTGTCAATAAAGTTTTTCCAGAAGATGAATTGTTAGAAAATGTGGTATCTTTGTGCCAACGATTAGCTCTTAAGCCATCTGCATCAGTACGACTTACTAAAGAATTGCTTAAAAAATATACTGCCGATATCGTAAAAACGCAAAAAGCAGAAGAATTTAAGAATTTCACAAGGAGATTAAGATCTCGTGAAGCTCGAGAGGTTTTTAAAGCGTTCTTCGAGCGCCGAAAACCCGATTTTTCTAAATTTAATTAATTTCTATTTTTTTTCATCTTTAATGATTTTGGTAATAAAATCCCGTTGAGATTTTCTTAACTTTATTCAAATACCTATTTGAAGATTATTTGATAAAATTTATTTAAAATCAATAATTTTGGTAATTACTATTATGACCCGTAAAATTTAAAAACATTTCATTGGTGATAAAACTCGCAGAAAGCAAGGATTAGATTGAGCTCCACCGACTTAGAAGCTTTAAAGGCCGTATGTAAACAACTAGAAAGCGTTTGCGGAAAAACGGGTATAAAGAAATATGGTCCCATCCCTCTTCCTACGAAAAGGTTAAGGGTTCCAGTTTTGAAAGCTCCTTCTGGACAAGGGACCGCTACATGGGCTAAATTTGAGATGCGTATTCACAAACGACTTTTTGAGATAATTACCGACGAGAAAAGTATGCATCTTATCATGAAAATTCAAATTCCTGAATCTGTTCTTGTAGAAATAGAATTAATGTAATCTTACATTCTAATTTTAAAAATAAATATTTTGTATCGTTTGTTTTTCTAAATATTAATGATCTTTATTTTGATGTTTAAAAATGTCTGACGAAATTAGTATAGATTTCTTAAAACAAATAGCGATTAAAGTTTACGATAATGTGTATCCCCTCTTAGGTACAAAAGAAGGTGCAAGAAAAACGAAAAGAGGTGCTGGGAATGATATCTCGATGCAAATTGATCTGATTGCTGAAAATGTTATAATTGATACATTAAAAAAGAAAAATGCGCATCTATTATTCATTAGTGAGGAAGTTGGAGAAAAATACATCGGAGATAAAGAAGTAGCTATAAGAAACCAAAATAAGTTAATTGTTGATCCAATTGATGGATCTAATAACGCCGCGCGCGGAATTCCGTATTCTTGCGTATCAATTGCATATGCTGCTGGTAAAAAAATAAGAGATATAAATAAAGCAGTAGTTCTTGATTTAACTACTAAAGATTTATATTGGGCGATTAAAGGGGAAGGCGCTTATTTAAACGATAAAAAAATATCTGTTTCTGACATGGATATATCACAAAAATGTGTTTTTGAAATTAATCTTGCGATGAGAAATCTCATAAAAAATTTAACCAAATACAAGTCTATTCTTGACAAGATTTACAGAATAAGGGTACTAGGGAGCACAGCATTGTCAATGTGTCAAATAGCAAGAGGGACCATGGACGCATTTCTTAATTTAAGGAAAAGTAATCGTTTAGTGGATGCAGCAGCAGGTATTCTAATCGTTAGGGAAGCAGGTGGTAAATTTTTTTCAATCGAAGGGATGGAAATTGATGAAGAATTGTCAATTGATTTAAGATTTCCGTTTATTGTCTCAAACGCTAAATTAGAAACATTCCTTAAAGAAAAGCTGGTTGAAATTAACTCTTAGGATGAAAAGCAATTAAAAAGAACATAGATTAAAAAAAATTATAAGAGAAAATGAAAAAGGTTGACGAAAAGCCTTTAACAAGGGGATTTTTTAAAAGAGATACTCAACTTGTAGCAAAAGATTTACTTGGAAAGTACTTAGTCAGAAAATCTAAAAAGGCGAATATGATTGGAAAAATAATTGAAGTTGAAGCTTACCTTGGTCCAAATGATAAAGCCTGTCATTGTTATAATTATAAGAAAACCGCTAAAACTAAAGTAATGTATCAAAAACCAGGTACTATTTACGTGTACTATATCTACGGGATGTACTTTTGCTTGAATGTAATAACTGAACCAGAGGGAATGCCTTGTGCGGTATTTATTAGACAGCTGTATCCAATTGAAGGCATCGATTTAATGAAAGAAAATCGCAGTGTAAAAATCGGAAAGAATTTTAAAAATTTGGTTGATGGTCCCAGTAAACTTTGTATGGCATTTCAGATATCTAAGGACGAATTTAACGGCAAAGATTCGTGTTCACCAGATTCAAAATTATTTTTCACTAATGGTGAGGAAGTTAATGAAAACGATATTGTTTCAAATAAAAGAATAGGTATAGACTATGCTGACGAAGATAAAGAACTCCTCTTAAGATTTACACTCAAAATCGAATAATTATAGTTTAATAATTCTTGAATTTTTTATTTTCTTTAAAATTTTAAAAAGTATTAAATACTTCTAAGTTAAAATAATATCATAGTTATCATAGTTAAAATAAATTTATTAACATCAAATATTATAAGGGGATATAATGGCTCTAGATGCTATGAAATTTTTACAGGCATATATTAAAGAAATGATAAAGGTAGGCGGTGAAAATTTACCTAAAACAATCTCGTCCACTTTAGGTGCAAAATTAGGAAAATTATATAAGTCAAAAGGGATATCAGATATAGTAAATGGCTTGAATGAATGTTATAGAGTACTTCAGGGTAAACCAAAAATTACTAAAATAAACGATAGAGAATATGAAATAGATGTGACCTTTCGTAAAAAATTCTGTCCTGTAGGAGGTAGCTATAACCCTAACTTAGCAGAACTTATGCAAAATAGTATTTGTATCCCATATACAGTGGGACTCTTAAATATTTTGGACCCACAATTTAAATACAGGGCCGATCTTCACGAATGCATACTTAAAAGCAAAAAGAACTCTTGCCGATACACGCTTTATTTAGAGGAAAAAGATAAAGAAAATTAAAAAACCCGACCCTCGATTCCAATCATAGCTGTTATGCCATGTAATGTGCCCCTCCACGCCAAGACCAGAAAGCGTGAACATTTATGCTTACGACTGCTCCATTCCTGGCCTTATCGAGTTTACAATTAAGAGCTTTTACCTTTCCTACAAAAGATACTGCCCAAATACCCACCAATCTGGGTGGCGATTCGCCGAGACATAAAACTGGATAACAACAACTCATGAAACCTCAAATCAGGCAATTTCCGCTATGAGCATTCAACGGTCAATCCAGCATGGGATATCAGGTCAGCCCAAACGACCCATTTCAATATAGTAAATAAGAGAATAAAAACTTATTGATTGTTAGTTTCTTTAAAATGGTATAAATATAACTCCAAAAAAAATAATATTTATGATTTATTTCGAATTGAATTGGTAGGTAATAAACTTGTTCTTTGGATTTTAATTTCTTCTTAAAAAAGATTTTGAAAAACCAAGCAAGTTAAATGTAATAAACATCAAATTTTAACAAAATAATTTCTATTTAGGAAGTGAATGAAGTTTGGAAAAAGTTGAAGAACCTCCAAGAAAAATTCCTGTGATGGCTGAGACAGATGTTTTAGTCGTAGGTGGGGGTCCAGCTGGGCTTTCAGCAGCGTTAGCAGCTGCAAGAGAAGGTGTAGATACAATCCTTCTAGAACGTTATGGTTACTTTGGTGGAACAATAACTCAGGCAATGATAGGATCCATCGCTTGGTATCGTTATCCAAAAACAATTGATGCTGGAGGAATCCGTCTAGAATTTGAACAACGGGCAAAAGAGATGGGAGCTACAATAGATATACTCGGGAAGATTAAGAATAAAGAAATGATAAAATCTCTTGAACATGATGGTTTGATAGTAGATGGGGAGCCAATGTATGAAGTTTTGAACACAGAGAAGTTTAAGTATGTGGCAGATACTATGATTCAAGAAGCGGGGATTGTTCCTTTATTGCATTGTTTGGCTGTGGATGTGATTATGGACGGAAATAAAATTAATGGTGTAATCACAGAAAGTAAATCTGGAAGACAAGCAATTTTGGCTAAGCGAGTAATTGATACAACTGGAGATGCTGATATTGCATATCATGCTGGTGCGCCATATCGAAAAAATCCAAAAGGAGAATTATTGTGGGTAACAGTAAACTTTGGCTGTAGTGGGATTAATATTAAAGATTTTTTATTATATTCATTGGAAAATGCCAGTAGTATAGGGGATTGGGGTTTTTTAGGATTTCTTAGGTTCCCTTATCTGGTAGAACCATTTAACAAGGCCAAGAAAGCAGGAGAAATTCCTGAAGATGTAGATATAAAAGGCTTTTGGGATAGCTATACAGATGCTGGAGAGATACCGTCCATCAATGGGATTCATATGACGGATATAGACTGTACAGATGTATGGGATCTAACTAAAGCAGAAATTGAAGGGAGAAAAAGTATTATATGGGCTATAAATGCTTTGAAAAAATATGCACCTGGGTTTAAAAAGGCAAGGCTCAGAACAATTGGATCGTCGTTGGGTACCAGAGAATCACGAAAAATCATTGGTGAATACAATATTACGGAACACGATGTGAAAAATCAAGCCCGTTTTGAGGACTCAATCGGTATCTGTCCGGAATTTATAGATGGTTATGGTATGATTGTTATGCCTTCTACAGGTAGGTACTTCCAAGTCCCTTGCGGTATTATCCTTCCACAGAAGGTGGAAAATCTTCTTGTTGCTGGTCGCTGCGTTGCCGGAGATAAAATTTCTCACGCTGCAACGCGTCAAATGGTGTGCTGTATTGTTACAGGACAAGGTGCTGGGGTGACTGCGGCTCTTTCAATTAAAGATAAGGTTAAGTGTAGAGATGTTGATATTTTAAAGGTCCAAAATGCGCTTAAAAATCAAGGTGTCAGAATAAAATAGCCATTCCTCAATTTTAGAGTAAATCTGAAGAAACATAACTAAAGAAAAGAAATATTTATAACTTCTTTCGATTTGAATTGGAAAGCATTAAACTTGTTCTTCAGATTTTAATTTCTTCTTAACATCAGAGGTTATTTTTTGATTTACAAATTTTCTTTTAAGCACCGCGATAAATTCTTCTGTATCGGGAAACACATATGTAATATTGTCATCATAGTCGGAATCAATAGTTATTTCTTTGTAAAATCTTCCAACAACTTTCTTATTTAAATCGTTAATAATCATAAATAACGAATGTATTGAATACATTCAAATAACCAAGTATCATGTAGATAAGATTGTGAACTAATACTGCCTGAAGGCAATAGCTTCCTACGAATCCGCACCTACTTTTTCAGGTTAAAATATCGTTATTTGGAAAAATCGATAATTATGTATCATTCTAATCCTTTTATTTTAAGTGGCGGTCGCGGGACCGTTCTACGATATTTAACGGCAGGAAAACCCAATGTGAATGCTCCAAGTACATGCCCTTTTATTCCTAAAATATTCAATATTTCTCGATTCATCGGAATCGCTCCTTGAAGCATTCCAATCCAACACGTTCCAAGACCCAGACTTTCAGCAGCTAACATACCATAAGTTAAGGCTATTCCCGCATCGTTTGCTCGCAAACCAATCATTGTTTTATTTTTTTCAAGGGTTTTATAGTACAGAATAATTACGATTAGATCTTTCACATTTATTGCGTGATTCGTCTCAAATAACGCTTTTAATGGTCCTATTGAAAAGCGCCTAATTCTATTTTTGATGCTAATGAGTGTTTGGTTTAACATTGGAATAGAATTTTTATATATTTTTTTATATTCTTTACAACATATCTCGAACCCTCTCCAATTACGAGAATTTCTATTTTCACACACTTTTGTTAGAATTTCAACTAAAACTTTTTCCATTTTCTTTTTTACACTTACGATTAACTGTCGTTAAATATAGTAAAATACATACGGGTTTGAGTTTTGTAATACGAAACTTACTTATTTGCAAGAGTTTTGTAATACGAAACCATTTTAAGAAAAGTTGAATAAGAGAGAGAAGAGATCCCCTCCTAAAAAAGTAGGTGTAAATAAAAGAAAAAGAATTAGAAAATATTCGATTATTTTATTGATTTAACAAAAGAAAAAGATTACAAATGATTGTACTATTCCTACGAAAAGCAAAAATATCCCCACATATAAACAGATTCTTAGATTTACTCCAACTTTTTGATAATTTGCTTGATAAAAGTATTGTTTTAATAACGTCCTCAAATCATTCTTTATTAAGCTTTGATCACCTTCTTTTATTAAATCCCTAAATTTATTAAAACAATCCTTATTTGAAATTTTTGGATAATCAATATCAAAAACTTTGTAATGGCTAAGATTTGAATGTCCAAAAGAAGTAGTATAAGACTTTTTCGGTATTACTACCATGAAATAAATAGAATAAATGGCTATTGGAAGAATTAAAATTATTAAACAAATCCCCGATCTTAAAGTAGTTGGCTCTAATAGAGAAGAATTTAGATTAAGATAAATACCAAAATATGCCAAAAAAATAGCTAATAATGAAAAATTGAAACCAATATATTTAACTCTAATATTTCCATAGTAATGAGCATTTCTAAGTGCTTCAGAACGATAACTGCTTAAATTCTTCCTAAAATAAGAACTAAAATCAATAAGTCTAATCTCTTTTAACATCTCATCAATAAGATCCTTATTCTTTTTCTCAATCTTTTCTCTCTTGTTTTTAAAACACATAATTTATATATATTGATTATACTATAAATCGGTTCTTATTAAAAAACAAATAAAACATAGATTTCTTTATTAAGTGATTAAGTTTAAAAAAATAAGTATTTTTATAAATATCTCAATTTTTTTCATTTTAAACATCAAAAAACGCCATATTTTGATATTACGATAATTATTGAAAATATATAAAATTCTATTAATCTAACTATTTTTGTTTGACATTATATTTATTTCAAAACGATCAAAGCATAATTCTTAAATAGTTAAAAGTAATCCCGAAGTAAATCCGCACACAATACCCATTATTACACCTAAGATAAAAAAAGAGTAAGATTTATACTTAGTTCTTAGAACTCTTTTGTTAAACAAAATTAGGTAAATGCCAAAACTAATTAAAATTAGGGAAACAAACGACAATAGGCTGATAAAAAGAAACAGGGAAGCTTCAAAAATGTCGTAATTTTGTAAGTCTTCCAGAGAAATTATATTACCGTAAAGGTGGGCAATATTTAACCATCGGAATATTGGCGGAGGCAAGGACGACTGAAAACACATTATAAGAAAGATAGCCAACCCTTTAAACAAAAATCCTATCCCAAGAAAAATGAAAACGACAGAACCCGCTCGACCTCTTTTTTGAACATATTCGAGGTTTCTACCCCGAATTTTATCCCTATTTTCCTTTTCTTTTGCGGTTATTAACAAGTTAAGCCCCATAGCTAAGAAAATTAAAAACAATATCCAATTTCCGAAGCGAAACACATTCACGCAAATTTCGTCGAATATTTCTAAGATCGTAACGAAAGTTTTCATTGCCGAGTTAAAGACTTGAAACGGATTAGAGTTAGAGTCTTCACGAAAATACATCACCATTTGTTCTACATTCCCCTATTTAAAGGCGTAGGAAACCCGACATTAACATATTTTAATGTTTTTAAAAAAAAGAGATCTTTTAATACCATATTAGCAAAAGATTTGTAATAAAAAACTTTTACAAAAAAATTTAGAACATTTTAATGCCGAAAAATGAAGACAATGAAAAGGATAAGGGAGGGAGACCAAAAAAATTTGAAGGAGATAGCAAAGTGATCTCTTTTAAAATAAATGGGAATGTATATACAAAGAGAAGAGATAAAATTCGAGAGATAATAGACGAAGTGATAAAAGAAGAAGTAATAAAAGAAGGAGAAAAAAAAGAAGAAGTGATGAAAGAAGAAGTGAAAAAAAAGGAAATAACGAAAGATAGACCAATAAAAGAAGAAGACACAAAAGACAAAATAAAAAAGGAAGAAGTAATAAAAGACGAAGACACAAAAGACAAAATAAAAAAGGAAGAAGTAATAAAAGACGAAACAACAAAAAATAAAACAAAAAAAGAAGAAGTAACCTTAGAGAAAAATAACGAAATTGGGAAAGAAAAACAAGAAGTCAGGAACGGTGATAACGAATTATCAGACCCTTTAAAGAAAAAACTCGAAGAAAATGTTGAAGAAGAAAAAGGAGAAGTAAGGGATCAGAGTAAAGAATTAGATCATTTACCAAAGGAAGAATCTGGAGAGATTGCTGAAAAAGAAAGCGATACGGAAAGAGAAGATAAAAAGTATCTTTTTTAATAAAAACACAGGGAAGAAATTAAAGAAAAAGTAGAAAAATTAATAAAAGAAGAAGAAAAGGAAGAAGTGAAAACGCCTATTGAACAGAGTAATTCTAAATTCGAGCAAAAAGAAAGGACTCCTAAGGAAATTTACGAAGAATTTTGGGAGTTAATAGACGACGATAACCCAGAATTTCAAGAATTCATACTAGCAGACGAAAGAAGAAAGAATAAAAAAAAGCTTTTTGATACGTCCTAATTTTGTCCTCCTCCCCCTATTTAATTTTTTACCTTATTTTTAGGTTTCGACAGCAAGAGTTAGCTTTTTTCATGCATTTTTTGGTATTAATTGTTAATAAAAACAATATTTTGGTTTTGTAATACAAAAGTTTAGGACTCTTTTTTTTTAATTTGGTTTTGTAATACAAATTGTTTGAGTTTTGTAATACAAAAGTTTAGAACTTTTTTTTTAATTTGGTATTGTAATACAAATTATTTAGTATTGCAATACAAAACATAGATTCTAGATTAGATTAAGTTTAACTATATTTCAATAAGGGGTTTTGTATTACAAAACTCCATCCGATACGAAAATGGGGGCATTTAAAAAGATAAAATTAATAATATTTTTAGAAAAACAACGAGGAAAAAAAATGTCAAAAAGCAAAGAAAACAAGACGATAAACAAAATAAGCAGAAAGACAGCCTTGAAAATAACGGATCTTTCTCAATTACCTTGTCGTAGGACGCATTAAAACAACACACTCAAGCGAAACACTTCAAACCTAAGACAATAACCGAAAAAAACATCGCGTTTTGCGAAGAATGTAACAATTTGATGAGTTATTCGATTCAAAAAGGGGGATTAACATGCGTAGTGTGTGGTCTTTTTAAACCCTGTTCTTTGAAAGAAAAACAACACCATAAACTTACCCAACAA
>JAUWBH010000146.1 GCA_030605085.1 Promethearchaeota archaeon
GCAGTTAAAAATGCTTCGTTTCTACGCCCTGTAATGGTTTTCAATTTTCCTAATATTTCCAATGACGTGGTTGGGCGTGGTCCTTCGTCCTTGCTAGTTAATACAGAAAGACTTTCGTCTTGTGCTACATTGTTTTTATCATCTAACATTGGTTTTCCATCATCGTCGAGTTTTGGACACCACAGGGGTTCAATTTCTTTTCCTCTTTGATCCAAATTAGAACACGCTTTTTTATGGGAGTGCAAAGAAATTCTATCTAATTCGTCTCTGTATTTATCTCGAGTTTGTCCCGTCTTTTTTTGCCATTGTACACCAATTTGATGTGCTGAATTTATCTGACCTGATATGTTGGTTTTATACTCTTTCATTTTTGCAACAATTTCAGGATTAGTTAAAATTTTTTTATTTGGTGCGACCATAATTGGTTTACCTAACTCTTTATCGAATACATATGTATCTGATTGAATAGGATACCTATTCTGAACTTCAACGCCACCACATATAACACAATCGTGGATACCTGCGGCGATTGCTTGCCATGCTGAGATTACTGCTTGAGAACCGCTGGCGCAATGTCGATTTACAGACATTCCAGGCACGCTCACAGGTAAATGTGCTCCTAATGCAGCGTTTCTTCCAATGTCTAACGCACATTCTCCTATTTGACTACAACACGCAACAATAGAGTCTCCAATTAAACTTGGATCAAAATCGTTTCGCTTAAGAAGTGTTTCATAGCAAAAGATAATTAGATCATCTCCTCTATTTCGTCCAACGGTTCCCCTTTTCTTCCCCATAGGAGTTCTTACATAATCAATTAAAACTGGCTCTCTTTTTGGATCTTTAAAATACTTTTCGTACATATTTGTAAATTCGGCTACCATATAATTCACCTTATATAAGTTAATAGGAATTATTTTTAAGAACTTAAAATATTGGATTTAAAATAATACTTACGATATTTTTGGTTAATTATTCATTATTAGTATTCCATTATAAAGTATGATCATTTTACACTTAGATTTTAATTAGTTAAGTAAAATCAAAATCCCAACTAAACATACATTGAAATGATTAAAGTTAGGAAAAAGTATAAATATCTATTTTTATATCAAATCTAAGGGTACAATTGATGTAAATGCTCTTGAGTAAAACCGGTTAAAAGTGAAGATTAAAGAAGCGTCGAAAGGGTTAATAGAAAAAATTGAGGAATGGGATCATAAAGTTTTTCTCATCTTATACAAAAGTGATTTATTAAAGAGAAGGAGAATTAGAACTTTCGCAAAAATGTATTCATTTTTCGGAAATATGTATTTTTTTGGCGTACTCTGGCTTATTTGGGTTGTTTATGGCTATATTACGAAAGATTATTATCTCCTTGTTTTGTTTACAAGCGGGTTCATTCAAAGTATGATAATACACATCTTAATTCGTTTTAAAGTTGTAAAAAGAAACCGTCCTTTTATAACACTTGAAGGAAAAGGAGTAGAACAACATGATGAATTAATTAGGGAAACTAAATCCTTTCCATCAGGACATGTCGCGTTCCTTATGCTTTTTGGAGCCATTATTGCTTATTATTTTACTGATTTATTTTGGATTATTATCTTAATGGTTATAGGATTAGATATAATTATGGCAATAACAAGATTAATTTTAGGAGTCCATTTTCCTACAGATGTAATTGGAGGGTTTATTTTCGGAATTATTTATGCTTTACTATTTCTAGGGCTGACACAATTTTATTGGGTTACGCTCTTCTATTTTTTCGGAGAGACAATCTCACCCATAATCCATTTTTGGCGATAATCAAAATTTTTTGATAAAATAAAAAAAATCAAAACCATTCAATGAAATCTTCTACAGTCCTTCTCTTTCTTTGTGTTTCTCCTTTAACTTTTTCGTAATACTTGTCAATTACGCCAATGGCAATTACTCCCATTAATTCGAATTTCTCTGGATCAAATTTAAAAATTTCATTAACTTTTTCTTTTTGATTTAAAATTTCGCCTAACCAAACGGCCCCCAAATTTAGGGCGTGAGCACCTAAAAGAAGATTTTCCATGAAGGCACCCATTGCTTGAATATCCTTTACCCTATTATACCCTTTTTCTTTATCTAAAAATACTACAAGATTAACATAAGAATTTTCAATGATTTCTCCATATTTAGTTAAATCACTCAACATCTTTTTAACAGCTTGATGAGTTACTATACATACTTTCCATGGCTGATTATTTAGCCCTGATGGTGCCCAACGTCCACAATCTAATATTTCCAATATTGTATTTTTTTGAATTTTTTCCGAAGCAAAATTCCGGATGCTCTTTCTTGATTTAATAAATTCTAAGATTTCATTATTTTTTTGGTCCATATTTTAAATATTATCTTCTAAATAATATAAAGAGTTAACATTAAAATCAGTTTAAAAAGCGAATATTGCTGCAAATCATTAACAATTTCTTTTAAGTAATTTATCATAGTTTAAAGCAAGACCATTAGAATGAATAAAAATATACTCATTTTATTTCAAATAATAGTATCAACGAGGTTATGTTGAATTATTTGTGGCATCAGTCCGAATGCCTCTATCCCATCAACCGTTATGGAATTTGGGAATGTTTTTCTCATTATATTATATCCTGCGTTTACATCGGCATTAATGATCGTTCCGTTAGAAGTTCTAAACAACCCTCTCGAGATTCTTCTTCCTAAATACGTATCGTGCTTTTTGATTTCTTCGCTGTCTAAGAAACTACATTTAGAAGTGTAAGACTCGTCGTCCGTTTCAAATTGTATTCCTACTAATTCAGATTTGTATTTAATCTGTTGTAACAATTTGTAAAATGGAATTTGAACGAAATTTTGAGTGTTTCTTTTTCCTATGTTTACTTTATGTTTCCAGCCTTGATTGTGTCCAATCACAATCGTTCCGATGTCGTGTTGAACGCAATATTCTACCACGAATCGAGAAATTCGATGAAGTAATGTCGTAATTTTGTTGTTGTGTTTCAAATGTAATCTCAAAATTCTTTTCGTGTCTTGAAAGTTCCCTTTTTTGTTTTCTATACTTCTAAAATAAGCTAATTGTTTGTTGTAAAATTGATTTATGGATTTTAGAATCTTACCTTTAACAATAATCGGTTTTTTACCGATATTGTTTACCGCTGTTATAAGATTGTTCAATCCTAAATCGATTGCTAACACATTAGCTTGATTTAATCCTAAATTTAGCTCTTCTTTTTCGTACACAATTTCTATTTTGTAATTTATTCCTAACGGTACAATTCTTACTTCTTTTAATTTACGGTGAATTCTCGTTTTTATAGGTTCGAGATTCACTCTTTTAGGAAAGTGAAGATATCCCTTTTTAATTCTACATTGTTGATTCGTAAAAATAGCGATAGATTCTCCGTTCTTTTGTTTGTATTTGGGAATTTGTGGTTTTCTTTTATATTTACGAGGATTTACTTTGTAATCGTTATTGGCTTTAAAGTACGATTTCCAATTTCTTGAAATGTACTTGAGAATTTGTTGAGATGTCTGGGAAGGTAGATTTCTGTACGCTTCTTTTCTTTTAAGAATGAAATCTAAATCGTAATAATTGAGAATATTACTCAAATGAAAGAAATCTTGTCTAAAATACCAATTTGCTAAATTGTACAAATTCTTAGCCAAATGGCATAATTCTGACAATTCTTTAGAATACGGGACCTGAATTATTTCAGTTAATTTCATTTATTATAATATTAAATGATACCAGTTTTTATAACAAGTATAGATTGAAAATTTACTGATTTATGAAAAATAATCAGAATTATTTCCTGATAATATCAAATGATATAATTTTTGTGTAATATATTCATTTTCTTTTTCTATAATAAACTATTTAAAAATATTAACTATGACTACAAATAAGAATGAACCAATAGAAGACGATAGTAAACACTCAATTGACCCAACTTGCCATAAATGTAATAGTATAAAGTATTGTACAGTTGGACGGGCAAGTAAAATATTAGAAAATTGCCCTATGAAAATTAGTCCAGATATCCAGAAAGAAGCAAAAGAACTTTACGAGCAAGACGAATTTGTGAAAAAATCGACGGGAGTTGCATCAACTGTTGAAGCGTTGGGTTATATTCGTTGGCCCCGTTTAAAAGATACAATTGAATACGCCAATCGGATGGATTATAAAAAATTAGGAATGGCTTTTTGCGTTGGTTTACTTAAAGAAGCAAAAAAAGTAGCAGAAATATTAGAAAAGTTTGGATTTACGGTCATTTCAGTATGTTGCAAAACGGGAGGCGTTAAAAAAACAGATGTGGGAGTACCAAAAGAATATACAATGTATTCTAAAACTGGTTATACAATAGGATGGATTACATGTAACCCTGCCGCTCAAGCATTACTTTTAAATAAGGCTAAGACAGACATGAATATTATCGTTGGGCTTTGTGTTGGGCACGATATCACATTTACACATATATCGAAAGCGCCAGTAACAACGCTAATCGCAAAGGATAGATCAATGCCCCATAATCCCGCAGGAGCTTTGTTCTCTCATTATGGAAATGAATTCTTCTCTGTAGAATTTAAAAATTTAAGATGATAATAATAAGGAACAATGGAAATAATTGTTTATGAAAAAAAAATATAAATTTATTAAGAAAAAAAGAAATTATTATTAATCTTTACGTAAACCTAACTCTTTCGCATCGTCATCAACGATATCGTAATATTCAATGTCCATGAGACCCCCTGTCGGGTTTTCAGTCCAATGAATCTTAACGGGCATTCCAATGTAGGTATCTTTATAATCAACATCTGGAGCCAATTGAGCTAAATGTGTAGTATCTGATCCGTCTTGCTGAATGCAAACTACTGGCCTTTCTATTGTTTCACCCGTTTCTGGATCTTTTAAATAGGCTATAGTATAAGTGGCAATCCGGGCAGTTTCTCTTAAATCAACCCATCGATCAGGTTTAACCATACATTTCCCACAGACTAATCTCGGGGGAAAAAAAACTCTATTACAATTTGAGCACTCTAAACCAACTACTTTTTTCTCTTTTAACTTTTCCAAGAAAGGCTGAAAATGCGTTATATTGAATTTAAATTTATAACTTGACAAATACCAATAGCCGGGCATCGTTCTAGTCTTATCGTAATCTTTCTTAACATAATCCATAGTTTTTCTCAAGGTTCTTTCTGACAATTTTTTTGACATACTTTTTACCTCCTATTTAAATTCTTCTTTTCGGTTAATCTACCTATTTAAATTTTCTTTTTGGTTCATCTGCCATAATCAAAAGGGTACAGAAATTGATAGCTCCGCCCCAACCATGCCCAAGAGAAGTATGAACGGTTTTAGGCACTTGATTTGCTGCCTTCCCCATTATTTGTAATGCGGCGTCAGCAGGTCTTTCCATAGCGGAAGCCCCTATTGCATTTGTAGAAACCACGCCACCAGAACAACATACTGGTAATTCTCCATTTAGAGCAGTTACACCGGTTTTATACATTTCAGGAGCGGTATTTTCTTCGAATAATCCTAATCTTTCCACCCACATGAGTTCTTGGTTTGGAAATGGCGCATACACTTCAGCGTAGTCGATCTCTTTTCTTGGAAAAGATATACCCGCTTGACTATAAGCTAATTCAGACGATTTCATAGCACCTAATTGTTCTGAGGGATCTAATTGTCCTGATCCGCTTCCATCATAACCAAGAATACCTGTCTCAGTTGATACGCTTGCCACACCATTTACATAAGCAGGAATATCAGCCATATCTTTTGCTTTTTCCTCAGTTGTAAATAGCATTGCGCACGCACCATCGGAAGCAGGACATACCATACCATATCGTAAAGGAAAGGATATATACGGAGTGTCAAGCACATCTTGAATTGTGAGATTTGGCATTTTTAAGTGAGCCCACCAAGTTTTTGCTGCGTTATGTCGATTTTGTACGACGACCCTCGCTAAATCTTCCTCTGTAATTTTGCTTCTGCGCATGTAATTAGTGGCCTGATATGAAGCAATTCCAATTGCAGCACCCGCAGATAATAATCGCGTTAATTGCTCGTAAGGTATTCCTAAAGTATTCGAAACAGAGAGTTCTCCTAGTGCTACACTAGCAAGACCTATGCTCGTGTCACCTTGAGATTGTTGTTCAAATGCAATTGCTAAAACGGTATCAATACCCGGTATCCCTGCTGCAACTGTATAATATCCGCAAATTGCTACAGTACCTCCAGTAGTACCTCCAGTTGTAACTCGCATAAGTGGCTTGTTTCTCGCACCCAGCCAATCAGTCATCCACAATTCAGGTAAACTAGAGCCTTCAAAAGCGGGCATATTACCATTCGCAAAAGCGTCGATATCTTCAATACCAACGCTGGGAACCTTTTTTAGACAATCTTCAATTGCCTCGCTAACCATTTCTGGCATACTTACATCAGAACGTTTCGAGGAATGTTCACTAAATCCAGCACTAACAATCGCAACTTGTCTTCCCATTTTTAATTACCTCCTTCTAATATATATATTATATTATTTTGAGCGCACATACCTATTTGCCCTGAAGCAACGGCTTTTTTTGCATTTTTAACTTGGTATCCACTCGCTTCACCATTGATTTGCTTGACTGCTTCAATAATCCTAATTAATCCCGTAGCGCATGGAGGATGCCCCCCAAGAGCCCCTCCTGATGGATTTATGGGAAGGTCGCCTTCTATTTCAGCGTTTAGACTTGAACCTTTACCTTTCTCTGAAAATCTTAGGGCTTCCGCCAAAATTAATTCTTCATGGGCAAATGCTTCAAACAGTTCAGCCACATCAATTTCGCTTTTAGGTTCTTTAATTCCCGCCATATCAAATGCCATTTTACCTGCCAACTCCATTGACTTGCTTATAGACAAATCCCGATCACCTAAGTAATAAGATTCTTGATTCCATCCTACACCAGTAATCCAAACGGGATTATCAGTTATTTTTAAAGCTTGCTGTTCCGGAGCTAACAACAAAGCCGCAACTCCATCGCAAGGTGGAGCAACCATTAACTCTGTAACAGGATCGGAATAAATCTCTGAATCCAACACATTTTTAACGGTTAAATTTGCATTTTGTGCTTCAGCTAACGCTAAAGGATTTCTTGCGGCGTTTTTTCTGTTTTTAACAACTATTTTAGCAACATCTTCCGCACTAACACCATATTTTTCCATATAAGCTCTCATTTGAAAGCCACCAGCGGTTATATCGTTTACAAAGGCAACAGGTCTTTCCCATGTGGGATCAGTTTCGTATAATCGCGCCGCATGATAAGGAAAGCAAGAAGCCATGCTCCCTCCCCAAACTACTGCTAATTTATGATTGCCAGACAATATTCGCATTAAACCATATAAGACGGCGTGAGCTCCGTCCATCTCTACTTTAGTTTCGTCTGCTAAATACCCTCCACCTGGCTCAACGGTAAAACAATTTGAAATAGTTCGACCATCGTAATAATCGTTAGTACAGGATACCACAGTAGTAATATCCTTTTTCTTCAAGCCCGCCTTGTCCATAGCACCTCTTACAGCTTCAAAAATCATTTCGTAACGACCATAATTTGCGTCCGAATATAATTTCACTTGATTTGAATAACCTACAATTCCTACTTTTTCCATTTTATTGCTCACCTCATATCTTTACGAAGCCCTTTATATCTGAAGGGCCTCCTTTTGTATTTGCTTCCCATTCGATTCTAACTTTCATCCCAGTCTTAATTTCACCAGGTTCCATCTTCAAGAGCTTGTTAATAATAGCAGTATTACTTCCATCAATGTTTACCATTCCAATAATCTGAGGTTTTTTTACTTTTCTTGAGCCTCTATCGTTTACTTTGTACGGAGTTATAGTATAATTTACCAATGTCCCAGTATCTGGTAAATCAATCCAATTTTGATCTAATGGAATAGATACATTACACTTACCACAGATTTTCCGAGGCGGAACAAACACATCCCCGCATTTTTGGCATTTATTTCCTACAATCTTCTTTTGTTCTAAGCCATCGTAGAATTTATCCATGTATTTACCTACCCAAAACGCAAATTCCGCTCGAACCATACCTTTATTCGCTACAATTACTTTTTCAGTCATTTTGCTTTACGTGTTTTTTTTTTTTAATTTAATTTTAAGATGTTTTAAAAAATATTTTGTTTATGATAAATTTATTGAGAATATAAAGGTTGAAATCAATAAAAGAATAGCATACTTATTAAAAATCTAAAGAAATTTTATTAAATCGTGAAATTAAATTAAGAAAAAAACTTAAAATAAAGCTCTTAAAATAAAAAAAATTATAATAAAACTATAATATTTAGATGTACTCGTTAATATTTCCTACATCATATACCTATATGTTGAGAAAGCACATCCCGATAATCTTTTTATTTAAATATCAATGTTAATTTTAAATTATTGAGTATTAGATCAATAAAATATAAGGTGCTATGTGAATTTTGAAATTATTAAAAAAAGAAAGGGATTTTATTTTAGGCTCCCCGCACGAAACATTGGGTTTCTCAAAAGAAAATAGTTATCTTCAAGGATCTACAATTATTCCAAAATTTCTAATTAAAAAATATGACTTTAATTCAATTGAGCAAATTAACGATATAAAAAAGCAACTGTTGGGAAGAAGAATATTAATAATTAACGCTAAAGAACTTCTTACTAATAACGAAATTCCGATTAAAGAACTAAAACGTGGAATCGACGAGATCAAATCGTTTTTAAAGAATTGTGGAGGATCAATTGGAAGAATAGGAGATCAATACCTTATTTTAACGCCCAGTCCGCATGTTAAAATTTCAAACTAACTTCTTCAGAGAGTAAAATATATTAAGATATTATTGCAATCAAATTTATAACGAAAAAAATTGTAGCCCCGTAAAATATACCCAAAATAATAAAAGAATTTAAAAGCACCGCCCCTAATCTTTCCGTTTTATGATATATAATGCCATTCATAATTGATGAGATCGTAAGCGCAATGCTAGTAGCTATTAAAACGGGCCATGATAAAATTAGCAAAATTTGCATCATTAAAAAGATTTGTATGAACACTGCAATAATGGTAATAATATAAGTTCGCTTTTTTCTTGATTTTATGAATTCTAACGACGGATATATTATTTTTCTATAAAATATTTCCGTTGATAAATATAATGGAAAAATTATTATTGCCAGAGCGAAAGCAAGGAAACTGTGGGGATAAAACAAAAAAAAGGGGTAAAATAGAGCAAACGCAAAATATAATCCTAAATAGATTCCAGCACAACAAGCAGCGTATCCTAAAGATCTAATTGTAGTTTTTGATTTAATTTTATTCTTAAAACTTAACTTTTCTTTTCTTTCTGCTTTATCATGGCGTAGAATTCTTCTAAAAAATAATCCATAAATTACAATGAAAATTAATGGTGCAATTATGAAGGCTAGCATTCTCAAAAGTATAAAACTTACAATCCAAACGCTTACGAAAATAATAATGGATAAAGATAATATCAAAATTTGTTTTTTCTTACTTAATATTAATGTTTCTAACGATGCTTCATTTTTCTTTGGCTGTTTAATGTAAACTAAACCTTCCTTTTTTAGAAAGTACTTTGAGCAATAAATCATTAATGAAAATGTGGTGAAATAAATCCCAATGAAGGTCAAAAAGGTAAGAAGGTAACTGTAACCATATGAGAGCTGAATTGGTCCATTTTTAGATTTTGAACCAAACAACACTTTTTCGAACCACTCGATTGTTTTAATTGTGGTTTCTCTGTGTAAAAGAAGGTGAGCTTCGCCATCATTACGTACGGGATATGTAAGTTTTTCCATTTTACATTCAGTTATGTCATGTAATTCTTTATTATCCTTGTAAAATGGACCCTCCTTATGAACGATTAATAATAGATTCTCTGGTTGTTTTGTATCGTCATTCATCACTTCTACAGGATTATTATCGTGGAGTAATTCTCTTTGCTTCTTATCAATATCAGCACCTTTAAAGACTCTTATTACATCAGTTACTCCTGCCCACGAAATCGTAGCTTTAAAACGGTCATCGTAAAGACCATTCATAAGAACAACATATCCACCTAAAGAATGCCCTACCAAACCTATTTGCTCATCATCTATATGAGCATAACAGTCTAATTTCTCAATTTTATTTAATAATTTTGAACAAACTTGAGTCATTTCTAGCTTTCCGTATTCATCTTCTTTTAATAAGTGTGAATTAGCACTTTCACCATGACCAGGCATATCAACGCAAGCAACATAAAAACCTCTCTTGGTCAATTCTATAGGAACGCGCAGATCAAAATCTTTCTGTGAACTAAACCCATGAACATAAATTACTAAGGGTTGTTTATCTTGAAAATCAAGATTTTTAGTAGGATGATACAAATTAGCGTGGATTTTTGTATCAGCACATTCAAATTCAATTCTTTCGTAATATATATAACTCTGACTTCTATCTACAATTAGAAGGGATAATGAAATACCTAAAAAAATAATAGGTAGTATTAAAAAAACTGTGCGCCGGTTTAGTTCCTTTTTAATTTTTAACATTAAATAAATATTCTTTGTTAATTTTTATATAATTTTCATATATTATATTATTCAAAATTATTGTTATATTAATTTTTACTGTTATGTGATATAATTTTTTAAATAAATAGAGCATTTTCTATAAAATTTATGGCATCTGTCGCAATTTGTTGCAATATCGCAAGCTTTTGAATAAGGACATTCTACATTACTTTTATCTAACGATATCTTAACTCTATGCAATCTTCTTTCAATTTCATTCTTCATACAAAGCTCGCTCTTTTTAATTTGGAAAATAGGGGATAAAGATTTATCTTTTCTTTCTATTTCTTGGAGATGGAAAAAGAACCACAATTATAGCTATATATATTATTTAGTAATTTTCTTTTTAAAATATTTTATAATTTTCTTTTAATCGGATTGAATCCAATAATTTTGATTCGATATACTTCTAAACCTGCTCATTTTAATGAATTATTTTTATCTTCGAAATGGAATTGTATATCTATGGTTCTTTTATGGTTTTTTAATTAAATTCTGTTTTATTAGAAATTATTAGAGGTCTTTTTACTTAAATTGAAATATTTTTTATTTGAAATTAAGTAAAAATAAAATTAAGAAGTAAATATACCTTTAGGCTGAATTTTAGACAATGAAATTTAATTACTCGTTATGGAATTATATGTATGAAGAAAAATTTAAATTCAGGCAATTATAAAAGAGTTAAGTTAAAAAAAAATTACGATTTAGATGGTTATAACTATTTAAGAGCAAATATACTTAAAGAGCATGAAGGAGAAAAAATTTATATTACATTATTAGAGTATTCAAAACAAGTTATTGAAAATTGCTTGCAATCTCTTGAACAAGCATCAAGTAAATCTTCTGTTAGTGATAATAAAACAAAATAAGAAATTTTATTTCTTTTTCCTTTTTTCTAGAATTTCTATAAAACTTTCAATCTTGTTAGTAATCTGCTCTTCATTGAACTTTCTTGGGTCATTCATGTCTCCATCAATAATTAGGCAAGGAATGTCATAATCGTTCATTAAGTGTCGCTTTAAATCGTAAAGACCACAAGAATTTGGTCTACAAGACATATTATTATGTAAAATAATGCCATCAATTTTCCATTCATCGACCGTTTCTTTAAACTTTTTAATTCTGGTTTCTAGGTCATAAATATACCAAAAACTTAGCATTAGTTCTGCCATGCATTCGATAGGATTGCTTAAAAGCATTTCTTTTGTAACATTTGGATTCATAAATTTAGAAAAAGCGTATGTATAAGGCTCATAAACGATGATCGCACCATATTTCTCTAATGTTGCAAAATAGCGAAGTGCAAACCAGAAAGGGATTCCCTCAAACATTAACCTGTAATTTTCTTGTTCTAATGCTCCAATTCCCTCGTCAACACGAGCTTTTGCCTCTCTGTACATCCTTTTATATAATTTTATGGGAGTTTTTAGCCCTGGCATGCAAAATAAGGGAAAGAGCCCTGCAAAAGTATCCTTAGTGGACACAGGGCTAGGTACATTCTTTCTTAGCTCGTAAATATCTTGCCAAACCATACCTAATTCATAAGAATTTTCTGCCACTTCTTTAGATTTCTCCATGTCAATATCATGCCCGGTTATTTCTTTAATAAATTCCATTAGTTCCCAAAGCTGTTCTGCTACATATTTTTTGAAATAATACAATTGCCTTTTATTAGTATTGCTTACAACATGAGGCACATCAATAGTAAAATGAGGTACATTACCCATTCTTTCTGATTGAACTTGGAACCAATTTACATGAGTATCGCAGATGACATCGCTAGATAACATGAAAGTAGGTTTTCTCGTTCCACCCTTGGTCATATCAGCACCACTTACTACAGCGCCTACGTTTGTTTTGAAATAAGAGCATATATCGTACGAAAATCCTTCGTCTTCTGCGATTTCAATAAAATTTTTTGATAATTTTTGAGCTGCTGCAATGGTGGCTGAATTTTCTGGCAACATTGGTTGAACATCCATAGCATATAAGAGTTCGACGGGAGTACCTGCTGTTGCCCATGCGGTTGGCATCCCATCTCTGTAAGCTTGTTCAATTGCTAAGAAATGCCTGCCCATTATATTTTTTAATCCTAAGGTAGCATTTAACATTTTTGATTTTTTAACTTGTGCTTTTGACAATTTTAACACCTTTCTTAAATTATTCCTTTCTTAAATTATTTCAGCAAACGCTTCGAAGCGCGTTGCTAGCTGTTTATACGATTCACGATTATACTCCACTTCCACGAATAAATAGGGAATTTCTAATTCTTTGAACTTTTTGGTAAAATACGGATTAGAATAGAGAAGAGGCTCACAGAACTTTTGAGTTATATTTATTACTCCATCGATATCGTATTTTTCTGCCAATTCTTTCAAAAATTCAAATCTTTTATAAGAAGGGAATTTTGTAGAATATTGAGGTTTATTTAAGTGATAATTAGCAAGAGCTTGGAGAGGATCGTCCTTTTCGTCGACTATATTCCAAAAATATCGTGTACCAATGCACAAATCATCTACTACTACTTGAAAATTAAGATTTTCGAGATTTCTAATAATCTCAGTATCGTCTATGACTGACCCTGTTAACAAAATTTTCTTTAATTTTTTATCCGTAAAAGATTTATTATTTTTTAAATCGTCCAGTTTATTTTGGAGTATTTCTAACGCTTCGGTTTTATTTTGCTGTTGCACCATCTTTACTAACTCGTGGAAATCCGAGCCCTTTAAAATTAATTTACTTCTATATTCCGAAATTTCCTTGAGAAGTTTTCGAATTTTATTCATTAACTTAATTGCTTCACGGATTTTATCAGTCGAAATCTTAACATTAAATTTTTCCTCCAACTGAGTGATCATTTCTTTCATGTCTTCAATAAAAAACTTCTGAGCGGTTTTATTTCGTTTTAAAGGAACATTGAGAAAAAATAAAAAATCTATGTTAGTATTTTCTAACCATAGGTCAAACTCTCTATTAGTACAATCGCAACCATGCGCAGTTATCACGCCTTTAATATCTTTAATATCGCCATTAAATCCCTTAATTGCTTGTTCAAGGATATTTCTCGCCCAAACGCAATGCGTTGGAGGGATATGCTCATTTACTCTGTCCAACTCTATTGTTGGATCCCCTAAAAGCCTTATTGGTACTAAATCAGCGGCTAACAATATCTCTTCTGGAGTTACCACATCAGCGTCGAAGTAGCCTATTTTTTTCAAGGTATTACTTCTCATCTCAGATATTTATTATTATGAAATAGAATTTTAATGAGAAATTAAATCTTTAAGTATATAAAAAAATATTTATTGAATTGAAATATTACTTAATATATCTATTTGAACACGAATAATTTTTAATACTGTTTATATGTCGCAACACACAATTTCAAGAACATTAAGTAAAGCAATACTACAACCCAAAATTCGGATTAAATTGAAGATTTGGAACACATATCTTACTGGAAAGTTAGTAAGATTTGACAATTATATGAACTTGATCGTTGAAAATGCTAAAGAAATATACTTTGGCAGAGGCGGAAAGAGAAGCAAGGATTTAGGAACTGTACTAATCCGGGGAGCTTCAATCATTTTTATTGGTCAAAAAAGAGAGAAAATAATATTTGCTGAATCTCAGTTTGAGCACGATGAGCTAATGCACAAAGAAGAACACGAGGATGCCTAATTTTTAAGAATGGGGTGATTATGTGGGTAAAGGTACGCCAAGTAAAGGTAAGAAAAATAAGGCAAGCTCTCATAAAACTTGTAGAAGATGTGGAAAACACTCGTATCACCGAAGCAAAAGGTATTGCGCAAGTTGCGGTTTCGGGAGAACTGCTAAACTAAGACAGCCTAGCTGGAGGAATAGGTATAGACCTTTTAATGGTAACAAGGGTTTCTATCGTTAAACCTAACATACTAAACTGTACTCATTTTAGTTCCATTAGTTTAATAATTAACAGAGTTTAAATTAACTTAAATTTCACACAATTTTTTAATCCTAATTTATTATAAATATTATATTTTTAAAAGATTTTAAAATAAAATGATTCAATGAGGGACTAATGAGTTTAGAACCTAAAGTTGAAGCTCTAAACAACGAATTGAAAAAACTTGAAAAAATAAGCGATATATTAGGTTCTGCAATTGTAAATCGTAACGGTATGTTAATTACTTCTAGATTACCTAGAGACATTGAAGAGCGAAAATTTGGAGCGATGGCAGCTACTATGTTTGGAGCTATAGAAACTGCTACATCATCTTTAGGAAATAATAAAATTAACAATATAACAGTTGAATTCAACCATTGTCAATTGATCGCATTACCAGCTAACGAAGAACTAATTATAGTTTCATTAATAGATTTAGATGTGAATTTAGGTTTAATTTTAATTGAAATTGAAGAGACAATTAAAAAAATTACTGAAATTATGTGAGGTGCGTTTTTATTTTAACAGAAAAGCAAAAAAATAGATATGCAAGACAAATACTGTCTATAGGATTTGTAGGACAAGAAAAACTCTCTAAAGTTAAAGTTTTACAGATAGGAGCCGGAGGGCTCGGGTCACCATTCAGTTTATATTTAACCGCAGCGGGTATTAAAGAATTAACCGTCATTGATAACGACATTTTAGATATTTCGAATTTACAGAGGCAAATTTTGTACAACGAGACACAAATAGGGAAAAATAAAGCAGATATGACCAAAGAAACTTTATCTAAACTGAATTCCGAGGTAGACATTAATTGTTATAAGGATTATATTGACAAGAATTCCATTAAAAAATATATAAAAGATCAAGATTTCATAGTTGATTGTAGCGACAATATGGCAACAAAATTTTTAGTAAATCAAGTTGCAGTAGAAAATAATATAAAAGCTGTAATAGCCGGGATTAAAGATTTCTACGGTCAAATTATGACAATTGATCCTAAAAAAAGCGCGTGTTATCAATGCGTCTTTTCTGAACCAGAAGCAATTAAACCAGATGAGGGCCCCTTACCTGTAATAGGTGTTACTCCGGGAATATTGGGGACATTAGAAGCCTTAGAGGTTATTAAAACGGCGTTAGGACTCCCAAACTTGGAGAATTCTCTTTTAATGGTTAATCTTTTAGATTTATCATTTAATAAAATCAATATTGTTAAAAACGAGAATTGCATTTGCTCAAAATGAATAAAAAAAAGTTAAAAAGGTTTAAAATAAATAGTTAATATTTTGAATATTCGGGATGTTTTTCAAAAAATTCTTTAAAATACTGTCCGTTTTTCGCATATTCAATCGCTCCTTGTGTCGATCCTACCGATCTTCCCCTACTGGGTAATTGTTTTTTTATCTCTGCAGGAATACCCACGACCATGCTTCTTGGAGGTATTTCTTTATTCACCAATACTGCTCCAGCAGCAAGCAGAGAACCTTCACCTAGTTTTGAATTATGTAACACATTAGCATTTACTCCAATTAAACAGCCATCCCCAATTGTACAAGGCCCATGTATCATGCTATTATGGCCTACGATACAGTTAGAACCAATAATTACGCTTTCCTTC
>JAUWBH010000209.1 GCA_030605085.1 Promethearchaeota archaeon
AATTAAATCTTTCTTGTTTCTATAAGATTGATTGTTTCTCTTATGATTTCTATGTTGATTTCTTTCGAAATAAGGGCGGCTACCTAGTGAAATATTAGCAATTTCTACGCCAGGATAAAGGCGATTTTTTAAAATTTCAGCAACTTCAACTGCGGTTGAAATCTCTTCTCCTTCTCCTTTTATTAATAGTGATTTTGTTCCCCCTGAAAAGGCAAAAATAGCGTCTTTAATTGTTTTTTCCCGATCTGTACGATTTCTAACTATAAGTGTTGTAACGTTAGGCATGAAAGAACCTCATTACCATATATTTACTAAGTTTGATTTAAAAGCAGTCTAAAATATAAAAGTTATCCAAGCAATATAAAAGTTATTTAAATTCATTCATTAACATGCTAATTAAAAAGCAATAATGCTAATGATCTAATGATTAAAACTATCTAATGATAAAAAGTATCTTAAGAGTAATAACATATTTAGAATTTCATAAGTTAAAATCTGAACGAGAATTTAGATCGTCTAATACTTTTTGATATTCAGAGCTCCTTTCTTCAAAATGTTCAATAATTTTTCTTTCATCTGTATCTAAATAATCAAAAAATGGAAAAATAATTTCAATCCTTTTGGTAAAATCGATTATTATTTTTTTATACAATTCATTAGGTTTTACCAACATATCCTTTATTTTTTTGCCAAATTTCTCTTTCTTTTTCTGAAAATTGGTTGTTTGATTCGTTTTCTTTAAATCAATTAGAATCTCTTCGCATTTTTTTAACTCTTTTTCTATTTTTTCTCTAAACTTAGGAATTCTGTAAATCTTTTTGTCAATATCAGGATCCCATTCATATAAGTAGTAGTCATCTTCTTCAGCTTCTTCTTCGTCATCGGTAATTTTAACATCCCTTTTTAAAACCATAATGAGACCGAAATTCCTTTGGAGCTGAGCTAAACCTTTTTTCCGTAATACCTCATCAATGTATTTAATTTGTTTCAAAGCATTTTTGATGTTTTTATTAATTTCTTTTACATCCTTTTCGACTTGTTTAACCATTTCTTCCTTGGGAAATTCAAATTTCAATTTGATAGTGTTGGAATAAGTAGCAAACATGCCCCGATCAGGGTTTTTTAACCTTATTCCCGCAACTCCTAGATAGTATGCTTTTGATCCCTTTTGGCAATGATCGAACACTAATGCTATAGCGAAGGGGTTTACACCTTGATAAAACAACTGAGTTTCAATGTCTCTTGGCGAAAAAATAAATCCTATACCTGGATGTATATGCCACCATCCAACAAAGAAGTCTTCTTTATTATCTTGGATTGCTCTTTCATATATTGCGGTGTTAAATTGAGCAGTATCTACATAATGCTTACTTTTATATTCAACATAGGCTCTCTCACCTACCATTACGGGGATCGCGTCTTTAATAATTACTTCTTTATTGTCTTTTATCGATCCTATTAAAATACCATAAACTTCTCGCCAATTTCTTTGAGGTTGATCATTATTTCCATATCGCATTGCATACCCAACTATGCGCCTATAGGCATTATATGAAATGATGATAGGCGTTTCGGCTGGATTAATGCCAAATTTTCGAATATAATATTCCTTAGTCGATATTTCAATAAAATCATCTGATTCTGATGTGGTCGTATCTATGTCTTCTTTCTCGAGATCATTGTGTTCAATGCCGTTAATTTCTGTTTCCTTGCTGTTACTCTCTTTTCCATTCATTAAATAATCAAATGATTTTCTAAATTCTTAATAGTTTCAATTATATTATTGGATAAATTTAAAACTTTTAAATTTATCAATCTTTTTAATCAATTAGAAAGTTCTAACCTTAAAATCATTTCAAGATTTATTATACAGATAATATACTATTATGAACCCGATTGGAAAAAACTCTATCCGTAGAAAAGTTCTTATTGGTTTTGTCGGACTTCCTGGTTCTGGCAAATCGACAGTGTTAAAAGAAATTGAAGATCTAGGGGTTATAATAACGATGGGTGACATAATAAGAAACGAGACCCGAAAGAGAAGTATTGAACCTACAGACGAAAATTTAGGAAAAGTTGCTCAAAAATTACGAGATGAGTTCGGACCAGACATATTAGCTGAAAAATGTGTGATGTTAATTAAAAACTTAGAAACTGATGTTGTTTTTATAGATGGGTTGAGATCTATAGCCGAAGTTAAAATCTTTCGAAACTATTGGAAATTTCCAATCGTAGCAGTAATGGTTGATGATAACGTAAGATTTGAAAGGCTCTCGAAAAGAGCACGACCAGATGATCCAAAAACTTTAAAAAGCCTAAGAGAACGAGATCAACGCGAAATATCTTATGGATTAAATGAAGTGATTAATAGCGCGAATTATAAAGTAAATAATAACTTCTCTGTAAAAGAAGTTCAAAAAATTGTGCGTGATTTAATTTTAAATATTATTAATAATTATTATACCAAGTAATCTGCAATTGCTTTAGATAAGGAGACTTTGCTAGCTTCATTATCAATTGAATCTGTGCCAATTATTTCATCAGCCCCAGCTTTTATAATTTTAAATTTTGCATTTTGTAATAATAATGCGTGAGTCGCAACAGCGAATACTCTATTAGCTCCACTATCTTTTGAAAGTTTTATAGCCTTAGCCATTGTTCCTCCTGTTGCTATAATATCGTCTGAGACGACTACATCTCTATTTTTTAAATTTAATTTGCCAGTCATTGTTATCTCTCCCGTTTTTACGTCCCTTATTTTTTCAAAATATTCTACGGGAACATTTTCTCCGAAATGCTTAGCAAATGCTTTGGATCTTTCAACAGCACCCTTATCGGGAGCAACAACCACAAGGTCTTTAACATCTAAAGATTTTATATAGTCGGCTAATACTTTCATAGAATCTATATTAATCCATTTACATTGAATCTCTTCTAGAATCTTCGGAGCATGTATATCTACAACATAAACTTCATCTATTCTCATATAATCAATGAGTCTTAAAATTAAATTAGCAAATTTGCTCTCACCAGGTCTAAAAATTTTGTCTTGACGAGCATATGCAAGATAAGGGATCACAACAACGATTTTATTAGCACCCATCCTTTTGACGGAATCTATCATCATTAATAGTTCAAATAAACGAGCGTTTTGATTCTCGCTTGAACTTGGTCCTGTGGATTGTACAATTATTATCTCTTTCCCTTCGATTAAGGATTCATTATCCACGTTGATCCTAAGATAATTTTCTCCATCAGGGAAGGTTTTTGATTCGGTATTAAAGTATCTAATATTTAATTCTTGAGCAATTTTTATCCCAAGTATTTGGCTCGCCGGCCCAACAATTAAATTTTTTTCCATTCAATATCACATTGTTGTTTTAAAATTGTTTAATTTAACTTATTACTCCATTTCTTATATTTTTATTATAAATTCAAATCTAAATTTTAATCCTTTTTATTTCTACTCCTCAAACAAAAAACCAATTTTATTTTTTTTATATTTTTCAATTAAGTTCCTTAAGGCTGTAACCGCTAATTCTAAGCTATGCTTATGATCCTCAGGCAAACCAAGTAACGCGCGGTCAATATCACCTGGTTTTAATTTTTCGGCATATTCAATAGTTTTTCCTTCAATTAATAAAGTAGTTTGACTTCCCGTTGCTACAGTAGCTCCACAACCATCAGTAAAAAAATTTGCGCTTTTAATGATTCCATCTTCAATTGTTAAATAAAATTCCATTGTATCATTATGTGATCCTAAATATGAATGCGAGATATTATAATTAGAAGGCTTACCCCAATTTTTAGGGTTATGAAACAAATTTACAATATGTTCGTTAAAATCGCTTACTTCTCTGTCGATTATCTCTTGTTGAAGTTGTTCAACAAAGCTATCAAAGTCTTCCTCTTTTTGAGGCATCTTACTTTATTTCACCCTGGTGCTTTAAAACATGTTTTCTCAAACGCTCTATTCTTATTACATCTTCTGATGTTTTGTTATATTTATCTAGTATGTTAATTATTTCCTGATTTAACTTATCATGTTCTGTTAGACAACTGCTTTTTTCTAAAAAATCTTCTCCGTGCCTTATGGCGGCTAAATTTTCGGTTATTTTCACTAACTCCGTAGCTATAATGCTGTTTATATAAATTAAATCTGAAAACATAGTTTTCATATATAATAGTAATTTAAGTTGGTCAGCAGACATAATTTATAATATTTCTACTGAAATTAATTAGTTATTATTATTCAATTATCAAAATCGATTTAAAAGATAAAAACAAAATACGCTGCTACATAAATCAAAACTCCAAAAATGAGAAGAATTACCACACTGATTCTTGCTAAAAATGTGTTTTTCATGTCAGGTTTTAGAACTTCTTTAGAGAAATATTTTAGATTATTCATGTATTTAGAAATAAGTTTTTTATCTTTCATTTTTAGCGTAATCGATATTCTATAAGTAATGGTTGCGGTTTTAATCTCAACCACATCTACGGGAAGGCATAAGTAGAAAACAATAATTATAATTATCACTATCCATAACGAGGTGCTTATCAAATTATCAAATACTAAATTTAATGTATCTGTTATTATCCACCCTTCCAATTGTTGAAGCGTTAAGAAAATTAATAACCCACTTATTCCGAAGATGTCAAAGAAATCTAATTTTCGGTACCATTTTCTCACATTAATTGAATCTACATTATTCGCAGCTACATAACGAAATTTATAACTAAATTTTCGCTTGAATCTAAATTCTTTTGATTTTTCGTTATACTGAAAGATATCTCCTCCCTTTTTACTGAAGTCATCGAAGAAAGCTTTTACCAAGAGCATTAGACCATACATTAAGGCAATCCACCATACTAGAGGACCAAATAATACCATTTGCGTTAGCATTATTATAGCAATTACTATTAAAAACGACCCAAAGAGTAATTTGAATAGTTGAAAATTAGTAGTATTTACTTCTGAAAATAGTGTATTGTTGCTTAAAGCCTCATTATCTCGTAAATCTGGAGCGCAATCTAAAAAACCGCTAAACTCCTCCTTGAATTGAGACTGCCTTCTTAATTTAATTGGAGAAAACCACATTTCATAGAGCTTCTCTTTTGTAGCGATCTCAAAGTAATTCTGTTGAAAGAAAACCAATATAAGTAAGGCGAAGATGTCCAGAATAGATAATATCATAAATGTCCATGACAATACAAATTCAGGACTTGCTCGTTCAGCAGCAAACAAAGGAATTGCTGTCATAAGTTGCAAGACAATAAATGGGAGCATAAGTATAAACCAAGCTAACTTTGGTCCCGTGTGATTATTTTGATAACGAAACATTTCGATATCTTTTTTAGGAATTTCTGTTAACCAAGCAAATCCTGGTCTAATTTCGTAGAAGAAAAAGAAATTTTTTGACTTAGAAAAAATGCCACGAAACGGGCTCAATATAAAATAGATTAACAAACTAAAACCAATAATTAACATGGGAAGACCAGTAACGTAGAACCAAGATGGACCCCCCAGAACTATGGCACTTCCGAATTCCACTTCGTGACCAACATCATCTCCGAATATGAAATAAGAAATTACTCCACTTATTATTAAGAGTAATGCCGCTACAAGTCTCGTTAGGGTAAAAGAATTAAATTTAACATATTTTTCAACTGGTTCCCTTAAATCTCGCATTCGTTTAAATGTTAAAGAATTTTCCCGAATATAATACGGAGTAATAAAATATTTTGAGGTTATTATGCCTCCAAATATAATGATAACGATGTTGATGATTAGTGAGAGATTAAAACCGTTAAGAGTTACTTCAAAATCAAATCCTATAAAAGTGAATATACAACCTAAAAGAATTATTAATAGGCCTGTAAAAAGAAAAATAAAGCGTAATATTCGTTTTTTAGGGTGCGTTAATTTTAAATTTTCAATCTCTTCTTCGCTTAAATAACTCATTTAAATCACACAATTATATATTAATTAATAATACATTTCTTGTTTTTATCTTTAATAAAATTTCAATTTTAATTTTAATTTTAATTTTGGTTTAAAAATGGATTATAAATATTTTCGTGATGGTTTAATTTCATTATCTGCGATTCAATTCATTTTTTCATTTACTTTTTTAGTCAGTTCAATAGTACTAAAACCTTACATTGCCTTAGAACCAAATGAAAGAGACTTCATTGTTTTCTTGACGATAGTCAGTATGATTTTTAGCAGCTACTACTTAGTAGAGGGCTTAAAATTTGAGAAAGTATTTAGATTGGAAGAAAAGCATATTCGTAAATTTGGAAAACGGATTGGAATTGTATCAGTATTATATTCTCCTCACTTCTTTTTTTTATGTTCGCTTTTGTTTTTAGATTTGCATAATCTACAAATCATGATGATTTGGGTAATTATAATTATAGAAATCCTATTACTTGGGATTCTCATTAAAGAGATTTATGATCTTCTTTTTAAGGAAGAAACTGAAAGGAAATTTGAGATAGAGCAAAATCGAAAAGTGTATTTTGAACGAAAGTAAAGCTAAAAAATCTTCAAAAAAAGCTTTTTTCACCTTCTTATGTCTTAGTTATTACTTAGTTGTAGCTATTTTTGTAATTGCAGTTTCTATCATTTTAATCTTCGTTGAATATTTTTCCATTAGGTCCGCAAATTTTTCCACATCGATTTCCTTATTTTCTCTTAAAACTTTCAATTCGTTAATAGTTCGTACTATACCTGCTTTTTTGTCTATTAATCTTTCTCGCTTACTATATGGAATTTTTTGTTCTATTTTTTTCTTTTGAAATGATTTGAATCTCTTAATGTTTAAGTCTTTAGGCACAAATTTGGTTAAATAAATCGTGCTTTTTGGAACAAAGGGAGCCAAATTTTCTGGTATGGAAATAATCGGCTCAGGATCTTGAATCCTTTTAATATCCTCGTAACTTAATGGCTCAAGCGTGAATTCTTTAATTGTATCTTTGACAACGGATAGATTTAGCTCTACGTTATTTCTCTCCTCGCTCGACAAATCAGAAATGCCACTGATCATTTCATTCCAAATTTCTTCTGATTTCAAGAAGTAGAAATTAGCTTTTTGCTGCAATTTTCTTACTTTATCTTTATTGATACTCGTAATAGAGGATTCTAATGACGCTTTAGCTTTAAGTTGGCAAGCTTTACCCATGTCAAAATGAAATTGTGCTCTTAATTGTTGTTTTTTCTTTTCTTCGTGCTTTTTCAGATAAAATAATCTTTTTGATAATGAGCTTAATCCGGCATACAATTTCGAAGCATAATATATATTGTTCGAATTTTCTTCCTTGAGGGCAGCAATACTTTGTGCTAAAACTCGTGCTTCCTCTGAATTCAATTCAAGATTCTCAGATGAGAGGGTTAAACCTATATCATGTTGATTTATTGATGCAGCACTAAAATAGGCTCCAGTTTTAAAAATCTTACTACACTCAACCATTGCAATAATTGAATCTTCCCATTCCTCTTCCTCTTCAAATTTCTCTGAGATTTGCGCATAGGCTCTTGCCATTACCCACAATGTACGAGCACACTCAAACATTAAATCCCTTATTTGAATCTCTCTGTTATTTTCTAAAGGTTCTAAAAATATTGGTGTAAGATCTAATTCTTTTAAAATCCTAACGTTATCTTCATTTTGATAGTTAATATTTAACTTCTTAGTGTATTCTAAAACAAGATTTAGATCGTCTAGATTGAAATTTTCTTCTTCTTTGTCTAATGCTTCTTCAATTTTTTTAATTTTAAAATGAAGATATCGAATTCTTTGCATTACTACATCTGTAAAAAAAGGCATATTCCACACTTACAGTTTTTTGTTTAAATTTCTGTTAATTACAATAATTTAACCATCATTTTAAAACCATTTTAAAAATATGAAAATTATTATACATTAAAAATGTACAATCAAAAAATATTTATCTTTGAATTTGTGAGTGGAGGAGGATACAATCAAGTTGACATTCCTTTGTCTTTATTTTGCGAAGGTTATGCAATGTTAAGAACAACAATAGAAGATTTCAAAAAATTAGGTTTTCAAATTATTACTTTATTAGATAAAAGAATTAGTCATTTAGCTCGTTATTTAAAAACCGATATGGTAAAGTTTGTTAAACCTGAGGACGATTACTTAAAAATTTATACTAAATGTGTAAAAAAATCACCCTTCTGTTTTATAATTGCCCCAGAATTCTCAAAACACCTCTATAATCTTACTAAAATAGCAAAAAATCTTAACAAGAAAATTCTAAGTATAGATTTAAGCGGTGTTTGGTTGGGAACCTCTAAGCTAGAAACTTATAAATATTTTATAGCTAATAAAGTCAACACTCCAAAATCCTATAAAATCCCTTTAAAAGGAGGAAAAATGGATGTAGACTTCATACTTCAAAAATTTGAACAGTTCGATTGTTCCTTAATAATGAAACCCGAAGATGGTGCAGGATCGGAATTAATATATCACTTTACGACTAAAGACCAGATTTTACAGTTGTTTGAAAGGGCTAAAGCAAATCTTGATATCGCTAGGAGCTATATCGTTCAAGAGTTTATTGACGGTGATGATTTAAGTATTTCTATAATTAACAGAACTACCTCTGAAAAAATTAACACCATGGATCAGATTATTCTGAGTATAAATGCTCAAAATGTACAAAATATAGATTCTAATAAAGATTCTCTCTACTTGGGAGGCTTTACTCCCGTGGAAAATTATAAAGTTTTAAAAAAAAAATTCGAAAAGATTTTAAAATCCATGGACTTAACAAGTTTCCAGGGATATTTTGGAATAGATTTTATAAAAAAAGCAGATAATTCCATCCATTTTATAGAAATTAACCCAAGATTAACTACGTCATATATTGGTATTAGAAACATATTGGATTTTAATCCTCTAGAATTCCTATTTAATCAATATAAATCTAAATTTGAATTAACAAAAGTAGAGCCAAATAAGTTTTCACATTTCACTCGATTAGAATTGAAATACTCTGGAAATAAATCGTTCAAAAATATAATGAAT
>JAUWBH010000185.1 GCA_030605085.1 Promethearchaeota archaeon
GAAATTTATAAGTAAAGAATTTGATACAACACTTACAGGGAGACATATCTCATTTATTCTCTTTCCATTGAATTTCAAAGAATTTCTGAGATTTAAAGGTTTTAATATATCTTATGATGAAAAGGCAATAATTGAAAATAAAATATGGGTGCGAAAATATTTTGAAGAATATTTAATTAAAGGTGGTTTTCCAGAAATTGTCTTAACCAATAATGAGGTACTGCTTAAAAATTATTTTGAAGATATTTTATATAAAGATGTAATTCTAAGACATGAAATAAGAGATGTAAATTTGTTAAGAAAGTTAGCTAATTATTGCCTAACAAATTTAGCTCAATTAACTTCTATTAATTCATTAAAAAATGTTTTCAGAGTTTCATTCGATGCAATTCGTTCGTATATTAATTATCTTGAAGAGAGTTTCATAATCTTTCAAATTTCAATATTTTCCTATTCCTTAAAAGTTCAAGGAGTAAATCCAAAAAAAATATATTGTATAGATAATGGTTTAAGAAACGCCGTAAGTTTTAAATTCTCTAAAGATGAGGGAAAGCTGGCGGAAAATTTGGTCTTTTTAGAATTAAAAAGACAGAATAAAGAAATTTATTATTGGCAAGGAAAAAATGAAGTTGATTTTGTTATTAAAGAAATTGATGGTTCATTAACAGCCATAAACGTAACCTATACTGATGAAATCCATCAAAGAGAGATTCAAGGATTAAAGGAATTTAAAGACCAATATAACGATGAAGTAAAAAGATTATTAATAATTACAAAAAATATCGAAAAACAAGATTATATGATAAAATATATCCCCGTTTGGAAATGGTTATTTCAATTAAATTAATGCTCGATTATCTTTTGAATAATAATAATAAGAATTATTTTTTGACTCGTTAATTATCTGAAACTTTTTCTACTTAATCGTTTTTAACTTTTTAATTATATATAATTTTTATTTACATTGTAAATAAGAAGAATTTAATACAATATTATAAAAAATTGAAAAAAAAAAAAGAATTTATTTAGATTTGATTTTAATGGAAAAAATCTACTTTCGGGTGATTTTTCTTTTTCTAATTAAGTAAATAGCTACAAAAACCGTTCCAACAGCGGAAGCTATACCAACACCAATTAAAATGGGAACTAGAGTATCAAGGGCTTCGACTTTATCATCGACATCGTCATCATCGTCATCGTCATCATCGTCATCATCGTCGCCATCACCGTCATCACTAGGTTCATCAGGTGGACTATAAGACCACCCACTAATGCCCCAAATTGGTCCTGAAATATTAACGAGATCTATTATTATCGCATTATTATCAAAATCCTTGACGACAACAGCAACATCTGATGTCGTTAAAGCTTCATATTGCCATCTACGGTCGTCATGATTATCTTCATCGTAGATCCAATTACTAATATATTTAATATAATTAATATTGTATTCTGAAGGGAATTGAATGTACCAAGTCATATTGTACTTGTCTGAGGTATGATTAATCACCATTATATCAATATAGAATATCGGTGTCCCTACAGCTGACGGCAAATCCTTATCTGTAGGATTTGCAGAAAGCTGGGCATAGAGAAAATCAAAACTTCCACCGCTGTCTATTACTAATTCTGTGTCAATGTCTGGAATAAAATAGTTATCTAACTCAAACTCATGATGACCCGCTGGTTTTGTTACATTATACTTGTAAAAGTACGAGAAATAATGCCATTCCCCCATATAGTAGGAATAACCGTATATATTCCTTGCGATGCCTGTTTCGCTATTTACGATGAACTTCAAGTATTTCGTTGAATTAGTAAGGTAAACAAAATCAGTTCCGCTCGCTATTGTATCAAACATCAAATCTTCTTTAAATATATTCAATATATATGCCATATCTTCTCCGGTCGTCCCTTTTGGCATTATACCCGGAATACCCATAGGGTTCCCGTGTATCTCAAAATATTTTTGAGGAGCAAAAGGCCAATAATTATTTGCCGCAGCAATTAGAATGAAAATATCGTAGTCCCAAGTATTAGAAGTTGTATTCCATTTATAAACATCTGCCCAGACATTACTAAAAGTTTGATTATCCGGGAATCCAAACGTGTCCATGTCTAATTCTCCTTCATATAAATCTGTCATATTAATTATGCTACTTACATTGATTTCATGTATTTGTATTCTTCTTTCACATGTCATATCTCCGAGATATAATACATCTCCCTCTTCGAAATACCAGTCTACTCCACTAAGCATATCCACTCCAATCGTAAAGAGAAAACCTCCATATGGCGTAACAATTAATCTATCATTATCTTCGTCTAAAATAAATGATGATTCTGGAATAGGTTCCCAATAACTGTATTGGTAATTATACGAATATGGTTCTAAATCTGACTCGTTCAATCCACAAGCTTTCAAAATAGTTTTATTGAAATAGAGTGAAAAGTTACCTGCAACAAGATTGTTGGTATCATTTACAAAGACATGAATATAGATACTTATATTTTCAGGAAGAAAATTCCACAGCGTACTATTTGTGGGATTATCTGGTAAAACTGCCCATCCAAATTGTAGTTCAGACGTAAAAGTCAAATTCACATCAACTTTCCAGATATCAGGATCAACCAATTCAGGGTAAAGATAATAGTCTCCTACAGAAGGGGGAACAAATGTAGTCATGTTTAACCTGTAAAGACTGATGTACTCCCCATCAGAGACGTTGTCAGGAAACCAGCCTCTCATAAAGGTTATACGACCATCTTCAACAGTAAAATTTGTTTTTATGTATTTATCTGACGAAGGATCTCTAAGTATTATGTAATCAGGACCATATTCTTGAGAAGAGTACATATGCATTAAAAAACCAAAAAAAGGTTTCAAATCTTCTCCAGTGGTTCCGTTAGGCATAACTATTGTAATCCCGCCCTCTCCTTTACTGAGAAACGTTGAGGCTAAAGGTATATAATTATTTGCAGCCGCAAGTAAAACCTCAGCTGGCTCTTCTGGATCTGTCTCCCAAATAGTACCGTTCCATACTTCAAAGGTACCCCATACAGTAGAAAAATTCATGATTTCAGGCCACCCTATTATTCTAAATGGTAATACTTCTGTCATATTTACAGTCGTAATGTTAATTTTTGTCACGGTAGCTCTAACATAATCCCTTCCGTTCATTCCAAAATAAATCTCTTCGCCTTCCTTTACTGACCAGTTTACAGTATTCGTCATATCTTTATTTCCTAGCGCATAGTAAAATGTAGGATATGTTAAATTAGCTATTAATCTATTATTTGCTTGATCATGTTCGATAACCTCATCAACAATTTCCCATTTCTGCCCTGTGATATTTGCCCAGTAGAGAACTATATCATCTTTAGGTACTCCATTCAGTTGCGCTGGATCGTAGTAAATTGTCATATTAGGTGCATAAAGCGGTTCTTCCGTACTATTAGCGTAAACATCAATATATAACGGTAAATCTGGTATTGCAGACGGAATAGGCTTATCCCCTAACGGATTCTCTGGAATAACAGCCCAATATAAATCTCTATATTCATCCATCGTTACATTAATTTCTACCTTGTTATTACCGACTAAATCCGACCACAGCTCAAGATGGTTATCTCCTGGGATGAGTGTAGTATAATTCTTACGAAACATAACAAATGTAGAAAATGCAGGTCCATCTCCATTTCCATTTTCATCTCCATCTCCATTTCCACTTTCATTTCCACCTATTACGGTCACGTAAACCAACTTGGCTAATCCCGTTTCATCGTCAAATATCAATTTAGCTCGGAGACCAGGAAGAAAACTGGTTAATTCGATTGAATTATCGGTGACATAAGCTTCGGTGTAAAAATATCTAAAACACGTTATATTGTTCCACCAGAATGATAAATCCTCTTTATCTGTATTATTTGGTATTACTATTAACATTACAAAGTCATCTCCATTTCCATTTTCATCTCCTTTTCCATTTTCATCTCCACCACCTCCAAACATAAGAGGATAGTACTGTGGATAAAAATTGTTGGCTACGCCGATTTCACCGTTTTCTACAACTAAGACATATTCACTTGCGACCATGTCCCAAAACGATACATTCGCAATGACAACATCAAATTCTAAAGGATATCCACCTTTGTCATCAAAAAACTTTTGTGGGGCAATATACTTTTTAATAATTCCGACAATATCTATTTTGGTCTCGTTAAAAAATGGGTCCATAAAACCAGATAAAGCCATACCCATATAGAAAGTATCACCCGATTTAACACCCCATTCGATTTCGTCAGTGACGTTATAATCAAATACTCTTTTCATTCTTCCTGTAATAACTGCGTTGAGCTCCTCAGATTCAGACCTTATTGCAAATTTACAAATCCCTTCATTTAAAGTACCGTTGTTGTAATAAGTTGCGTTTAAATAGTAGCCCTCGGCGTTATTTTTAAACCAAATCTTATTTTCACCAGGAACAGAACCATACTCGTCAAAACCGTTAATGTCCCCGCGATCAGCGGCAGGATCGTAAAACGTACTATTGAGAATATCATCCATTACATCGGCTTCAAAACTTCCTGAGCCGTTTATTGGTAGGATAATTGGGATATAATTGAATTCTCCAGCAGAATATTTTTCTGGATAATAATGAGATTCGTCAAATCCGAACATCGCAATTTCGTACGGATCTATCTCTTTATTTAATAAGCCTCCAGTATCGTTATCGTAATATTTTTCCCGTACAATTATACTCGACATTTCTGTATCGGAACCCATATATTCTAGGGTAACATTTTCGATACTAACAATCTCAATTATTTGCATATCCTTATTTGCAAAAGCCATGGTTTGATTTAAAAGAGATTGAAAGGTATACTCTACTTCATACATTAGTCTATCTTCTGTTGTCACGTTCCAATGCCATTCATTGCGAGGGTTTATGTAAGGATCTTCAGGGATATCTACGTCAGCTTTCCCGTTAGGAATCAAGAAGCCAAAAAGCATTGCCATTGGAATAACAAGTGTACAAAGTATTATCGAGATTTTAATTACTTTCTTGTTCTTTTTATTCATGAGGCGGAGCTGCTTCTTCAATTTGAGAAAAAATCTCTTTCTTCAATTCCAACTTTTCTGGTACTGCTTCGATAATGAGATCTGCGTCTGCCACTGCTTCAGAAAGTTTATCATGGTATGTAACTTCTCCAAGTCCTCCTTTTTTCTTTTTCTTTCTTGCGATCTTTTTCGCTATTTTTTCTAATATATCAGAACCCACATCAAAAATACGAATAGTATAATCGTAATATGCTGTTTGTCTCGCAATCTGCTCACCCAAAATCCCTACACCAAATACTGCACCAATCTTAATATCATTAACCATATTTTATCATCTTTTTATTTATTCTAAGTATGTTGAGTAACTCTGTAAAATCTATAATATAATGTATTATTTAATTTGAGAAAAAAATAAATATTAATACTGTATTTATGAAATTTAATCTGAAATGAAATAATCTAAATTTAATTTAGATACAAAATACATTGAGGTAATATTATGTCTCATAAAATGACTCCTAAAGAAGCAGCAGTCTGGGATAAATTCCGAGATGTTATGAATAATTTAATGGCAAATCCAAATCAAAGTATTGGCATCCGAATTGAGCAGTTAGTTGAGGAAAAACCAAAAGAGAAGGCGTTATTTTATCAAGATGCATCTTGGACTTGGCAGGAATTGAATGAGGAAAGTAATCGAGTAGCCAATTACTTTCTTGACTTAGGATTAAAACGGGGTGATACAGTGGCTTTAATGTTGGAAAATTCTCCAGAATATTTCTTTTTTGTATCAGGAATAAATAAAATTCAAGGCGTTAGTGCTCTAATTAATTTTAATCAAAGAAAGCAAGCATTAACGCATTCATTCAATGTCGCAGAGTCAAAATGGATAGTCGTTGATGGGGATTGCTTACCTTTTCTTAATGAAGTAGTTGATACACTGGATCATAGAACTGACCAGATCTTTGTTATTAATAATCCCAAGGGTATTGAACACGATTATGTAGAATTACCCGACAAACTTAAATCGACATCAAGTGCTAATCCTAAAACTACTTTTGATTCGATTTTACGTGAGACAGCGCTTTACATCTATACCTCGGGTACTACAGGACTTCCTAAAGCGGTAATTATGCAAAACTTCAGGTTATATACTCAAGCGTCGATCTTGCACTCTATTGCTAATTTAACTCCTGATGATATCATTTATATTCCAACTCCTTTATATCATAATGTTGGGATAGGATGTTCTTGGATGAAGGCAATTCTCCTAGGAGCTAAAATTGCTCTGATAAAAAGGTTTTCAGCAACCAAATTTTGGAAAGATATACATAAATTTCAAGCGACATATTTTATGTATGTTGGGGAAATTCCGCGGTATCTTCTTAATCAGCCCCCTTCAGAGAATGAAAAAAACCATACTCTTAAAAAAATGCTGGGATTAGGATTACGTAAGGAAATTTGGGAGCAATTTCAAGATCGCTTCAAAGTTGACCACATTTTCGAATTCTACGGTTCAACTGAAGGTCATAGACCGCTCTTCAATGTAGATGAGGTCCCTGGAATGATAGGGCGGAATAATATGGCGGGATTTGCTTTAGCGAAAGTTGATCCCGAAACAGGTGAATTTTTTAGAAACGAGAAGGGATATTGTATAAAATGCAAATCAGGTGATATTGGAATGGGATTAATTAAATTAGAAAAAGGAGGAGTTTTTACTGGATATAAAGATAGAGAAAAAACAGAAAAAAAGTTTATGCATAAAGTTTTTAGAAAGAACGACTCGTATTTCAATACGGGTGATATGCTAAAACTCCACGATAATTATTGGGTGTCTTTCGTTGATCGATTTGGTGATACATATCGATGGAAAGGAGAAAATATTTCCACTTTAGAAGTAGAAGCTATTTTAAATTCATACCCGCCAATAAAATTGTCAACTGTGTATGGTGTGGCAATTCCCAATACGGAAGGTAAAGCAGGAATGGCTGCTATCACTCTAGATCCGTCGATTAAATTAGATTTTAATGAATTTTCTCAATTCGTTTTAAGCTCATTACCTAAATATTCTATCCCGATTCTTGTCCGTATAATTGAGGAACTCGAAATAACTACCAGTAGTTTTAAAATAGTAAAAACTAATCTCCGCAAAGAAGCCTATAATATAGAAACTATACAAGATCCTCTTCATTTCTGGGATTCAAGCGTTAAAAAATATATGCCATTAACCGAATCAATATATCAGAAGATAATGGAAGGAAAATTTGGCTAAATTCAGTCTAAAATGGCTGTTTCTAGGTAAATCCTTGCTTCTTGAAATTAGAATATTTGCTCACCTAAAAATCCCGCTCCAATTACAAGCACTTTTTTTTTTTTAAAAAATTTTTATACCTTGTATTTTAGCATAAAATCAACCAATTCTTGATTTTTTCTGAATAATGTGTGAGTATCTTTATTGAATCTCTCTTTCGTTGATTTCAACAGATCTTTAATGTTAATATCTTCCACATTGATTTCCGCAGTTTCTTTTTGAAGCTTAGCTAATAGCTCAAAAAATGAATAATGATCTATTAACCTCCCTTTATAAGGTCGTTTGGATAAATCACTTGCAAGAAACAGATAGATTGGTGCCATTACTTCTGGACCATGTGATATGGGATATTTTGCTCCCCACCTTCTATTATCCTCTAACATTTTCGTTTCTACAGGTCCAGGGCATACTACATTTACATGTACATTCTGACTACCTACTTCACTATCTAAACACCTTCCCATTACGGCAACGGCAGCTTTAGAAGATGCATATGCGACTTTTTTAGCCGGGAAAGCTAAAGTTCCAGCAGCAGAGGACGTTAAAATTATTTTTCCACCTCCTTGTTCAAGTATGTTGGGAAGAATTTGTTTGATCAATGCGAAGTAGCCTATGTAGTTCAAATTAAATAATTTCAGGGCATCTTCGAGAGGCATATCAATTATACTTGAGTAATGTGACATACCCGCGTTAGGAACAAGGATATTACACACATTAAAATTGTTAAAATAGCTGGCTACACATTCATTAACACCATCGATCGTGGAGAGATCTGCTGGAATTGGTAATCCTTTTACACCATATTCTCTGATCTCTTCAACAGTTTTATCCAATTCGCTCTTAGTTCGGGACGAGATGGCAACATTGGCGCCATTCTTAGCAAATTCGAGAGCAACAGCTTTTCCAATTCCCCGACCGCCACCAGTAATAAGAGCGTATTTTCCTTCAAGTAATTTGTTCAATATTCTCTCACCAAAATTATTTTTAATTTTATACTTTTAATTTCATTTATAATGTAAAAAATAAAACATTTGTATTAAAAAATGATCCATTTACAAATAAAAACAAAATAATTATTGTAAGATTAATCTAATAGATTTCATAATTTGATTTAGCGATATTTATCTAGATTTCATTATATTTTTGATGGCATTTAGAAAATAATCGTTTTCGTCTTTAGTTCCTATTGCTACTCGAATATATTCTGAGCTTAATTGATTAGAAACATCGTGGACCAAAATATCTTGTTCTGCGAGCATTTGAGAAATACCAAAGATCCCTGTCTTCATTAATAAAAAGTTTGCATAACTCGAATAAACACTAATTCCCATTTTAGAAACGTAATTCATTACTCTTTTTTTTTCTTGTTCAACTTCCTCACTAAACTTTTGAACATACCCCATATTTTCTAAAGCGTGAATACCAGCAGTCACGCTTGGATAAGGCAGCATTATATCAAGACCATGAAATTTTTTTTGAACTAATTCGCCAGCAATTAAATATCCTATACCCGATCCCGCTAATCCAAAAGATTTACTTAAAGTTCTTGAGACAGCTAAATTTGGATAATCTTTTATCATATGAGCGCAAGTTATTTTTGAAAATTCAAAATAAGCTTCATCGACTAATAACATCGCGTTTTCATTTTCCAAAACCATTTTTATCTCTCTTTCGCTTAATAGTAAGCTTCCCGTAGGATTATTAGGATTATCGATGACCATTAAAGTTGGTTTCTTAAGTTCATTAATTAGCGGTTCTACAGATAATTTAAACTCTGGTTCTCTTAACCTGATTTTTAATACTGGTGAGGTTGTTTTCTGAGTAGCATTTGCGATTAAAAAAAATGTAGGATCTGCGATGATTATCTGTCGACCTTTTGAGAAAAGAAATATGAATTCTTTAATTAAAATGTCTGATCCTGAGCTCAAAATAATTGAATCTTTTGGAGCTTTTGTGTAATTAGCTAATAATTCAACCAATTTATCAACTTCATTCCGAGGAGTATATCGATTTATATTATTAATACAATTTTTTACGGGAGATATTACCTCGTCCGGCGGAGGTTTTGGCATTTCGTTTAAATCTAGTCTAATTTTCATTTTTTTAACAACATTATAAATTTTTAAAAATCTATTTCAAATTTCCTCCAAATCATAATCATTGAACCCAACTCCGTAATCTACAGCGTATTTTATATATTTTATTTGTATAGGATCCTCTATCTTTTTCAATTTTATCGAAATTGGACGCAATAATTTAAAACCATAGTAATCTAAGGCGACTGGATCGGTACCAGCAAAAATATAACCTAAATCTTTTTCAATTCCACCATGTCTAAATTCTTGAGCCTTTACCATGGTTTTCAGGGCATCACATATAATTAAATTAGATTTTAATACAGTATTTAATTCTGCAATTCCTTTATCGATATCTTTAATTTTCGAGTGCATTTTTAATCGTTGACCTTTTGTTAAATATCCAAATTTATCTTTCAATGCGTTAGTAAGTTTTACGGCAAAATGATCCTTTAATATTGGGAGAGAAATTATGTAATCCTGCTGAAATGGAATTTCTGAAACTTTTAACTTAAATTTTCGAGTACTTTGTACTTCTTTAAAAGGATGGTCGTAAAAGTTAACGAAAGAAATGCCCAATTCGTTACATTTTTCAATAATTGGATGATTTTCTATTTTACTTGAAGGTACATCAATCCCATGACCATCGCCACAAATAATTTCCGAAGCGTTAGATTTAATTTGATCGTACACCGCTTCAATCATTTCAGGGTGAGTTGTCGTAGGATACGGATTATGAGATACAAGGTTTACCTTTAAAAGAACTTTTCCTTTAATATTATTTCTGAACCTTGATAATAAAGAGGCTACAAATCTTTTTCTATCTGGGTTCTCAGTAAAATAAATTACAGATTTCTCTCTTGACATTTTAATCAGATTCGTTTAATCGATTTATTTAGTAAATATAAATTAGATTAATTCCTAAACTTTGTGTATGGGCAAAAAAAAAAAGTTTTCGTTTGAAGGTATCACGTAGATATCACAGCTTATTATAACAAAATTTGCTGCATTTGAATTCATGGACTTTAGTAGATGCGTCAAAAAAGAAATCGTGAAGATCTCTGCCCACCAATATGCACCAAACGCGTGCCCATCTTGCGGAAGTGGTGAAATTGCAATAAGGACAAGCCATAAAAGGATAATATCCGAGCTTGGAAATATTAATACAGAATTATTTGTGGAACTCCATGTAGCTACCTTTGAATGTGAGAATTGCGGGAATAAATACACGCCACAACACCCCGATTACCCTAAGGGATATGAATATTCAAGAGGTATAATTCAAACGGCCTTGTCTCTCCATTTTCAAGATAATGTCTCAGGAAACAGAATTGCGGCTCAGCTTGCGAAATATATTAACATTCAGATACCTCCTAAGACGATTTACTCGTGGATCAATGCTTTAATTGAAGATTTCATGAAAAGCGAATTTAAAGCCGAGCCTGAGAAGGCATTAGAAGCGTATAAAGCACTAACGATCGATGGAACGGGTTTTAGTTTAGGAAATAAGCTTTTAGGAAAAAAAGGCGATGCGCAATTCTCATCAACAGTCAAGTTGTCAAACGGAATATACTTACTGACTTGGTGGGAGTAGAAGATTTCGAGAATGGCTGCCGTTCTTTACTCGCCGTAAGAAAAAAAGCACCCATTAACCCTTATATTATCACGTGCGATTTTAGTCCCGCATTAATCGCATCAATCAAGGCGATTTTTCCTGAATCTGCCGTTCAAATTGACGGCTTTCACGTCATGCGAGAACTCAATAACGGGATAAGACGAGATTTCAAGTTATACAGGGCTAAACATTATCGTGATGAAATAAATGAATTTTTAGAGCTTCGTTCTTATCTTAATGGACTCCAAGAGATGCGTAAGCACGCTGATCTCCTTACCCTTGAAAGCATTCCTCCTTTAAAAAATATTACCCCTTCCCATTCCGGAGCAAAAACATGTAGCGATGTCATAAAGCAGCTACTTTTTCTTTTAACTCTATGGGATCCTCACTCTTTTTTTATTGTTTTTGACGTGGAGCTTAAAAAGCTTTTAAAAGAACAAGGCGAAAGAGTAAAAGAGTTTTGCGATGCGTTGCGCTCTAAATTCCCAAAACGGAAGTTTACCATTAAAGGACGCAATCGTGCCCAAGGAGAGCTCTTGAAAAAATTGAAGACGCTCTGTGTTAGTTTTAGAAAACCGCTGAAAGAAGAGGCACGAGAATTCAGTAAAAATCAATTTCTTCTTTTTAAACAGCCCGAAAAGGTGACTCCTAAAGTAGAAGCGATTATGGAAGAATTCTTAAAGCACCATCCGACTCTCCGGGAATATCGCGAAATAACGTTAATGATAGGAGAAATTTATCGAGAACCCTATAAGGTTATAGATGGTCGGCAAATAGACGCCTTAACTCAAAAAAAGAATTACTCCGATAAATTAAACACTGCTATAACAACGCTCAAAAAATATAAATCTGAAATA
>JAUWBH010000202.1 GCA_030605085.1 Promethearchaeota archaeon
TTATGTGATAACAATTGTTCCTCACGATTAGGGTAGATTTCATTTTTCTTTAATTATTTTATTCTTTAATCATATTTTTGAAAAAATTGCCTTGTCTTAAAAGCTGCCGACGAAATTCTATGAGAAAAAGTGAAAGTTACAAACTCATAAGTTTTTAATTTCTTTTAACATTTTTTTGGTTTTTTCGTAATAATAATCGTCTGGTTTTTCCAAACCTAATTTTTTACAACTACTGAGGGTTTCTTTTAGGTAAGGAAGTGCTTCCGAATATTGATTTGACTTATAACAGATTCGCCCTAATTCAAATTGAATGATTACCATCTTTGACAGTAATTCTTGACCTTCGTATATTTGGAGTGCCTCTTTTAATTTGCTCGTTGCCTTAGAGAATTTCTTTTGCTTGTATAGGATTTTTCCTATTTCCGTTAAATCGTCGGCTATCCCTTCCACTATTCCAAATTGAGAGTGTAAATGAAGCAATTTTCCGTACGTTAATAACGCTCGTTCGTAATTTTTTTGTCTGTAATAAAGTTCGCTAACCTTATATAAAAGCGTGAGTTTGCCCTCTTCCATTTTGCCTTTCGTAGATTCGATTTCGTCGTATATCGCAAGAGCTTCTAAGTAAATATTGACAGCAACGGAATACTTGCCTAAAAGAGTGTAAACGCGCCCTATATCTTCCAGCACACGCTTCTCTTTTTCCAAAAACCCAAATCTCTTACAAATCGAGCGTAAATTGTTGAATGTGTCTAACGCTTCTGTCAAATTACTTTGTTCGTAATAAATATCGCCAATTTTATTTAGAGCGTACATATTTTCGGGATAAACATTTAAAACTTCGTTAAATATACTAAGAGCGTTTTCGTACTGCTCTTGGTCGTAACAATCTCTCCCCTTCTTAATTAATTTACGAACCCTTTCTTCCATTTTTTGCTCCTTTTCGTTCATTTTTTTCTACCAACGAGTTTTTTATTTTTACAATTATAATTTTTTGAATTTAGTCACTCATCAAAAATCACCACTTTTTAAGTGTACTATCTTTAAGCTCGTCATTATATTCGCTAAGTTTAAAGAGTTTTTTTATTGAAGAATTTGTTTTAACGCGTTAAATTTTTTCTTAGATAGTTTGGATACTTTCAATAACTCGACTTCTTTAATCGAAATTTGTTGAGATTGCAACACAAAATAAATGGCTAACGGTACTAATATTTCGTGATTTCTATATTTTGTCGCAGGATTAACAGTAGTCCAAAAACGATTGAACTTTTCTACAACCAAGCTTTTTAACGATAGTGGCAAATTTAATTGCTTTAAAATTCTGGAAATTTCAACATTTGCTCTTTTTAGCACTAACCTTTTTTTCATTTGAACGCATTTGTTCGAGCTTCCGACGCTTAACATTTGATTAGTTCTACGAAGATGTTTTTCGGTTGCCATGATACTGCCCAATTTTTTTAAATCGCTTACCTTTTTTGATCACTTTGGTATAATTATGTGACCGAGTTGCCTTTTTAAATGCAATCTTTTTGCACGAAATATTATAAAAAAATCGAGTGAAATTCAAACAACGCGAATATTTATTCCAACTTTCTGAAATATTTTAAAATGTGTAAGATCTAAAGGAGTTGGCTTCAATTAGCTGAATAAATCTTTTATTTTTTTTAATAAAAATGTAACTTTGCCTTTTCAATTGTCAAGTGTTAAAAAAAACTTCCTTAAAAAGCTTCAAAGAATTGGAAACATGAAAACTTAAAACGAATTAACTAAAAGTATTTAAATTCCTTTTCTAATACGATGAAACTCCAATCTAATTTACGACTCTGTCAAACCGAGCGTAGAATTACAATTTTAAAACCTACGTTCCGACAATTACTCCTCTTTAGATCTTCCCATTATTGTTGGTTATATTTAAATAAAAAAATTAAAAATTTTTCTTTAAATAGTTGTGATCGAATTTTATCTTGAGAAGGGATCTATTAATTCGATCCTCCTCTGAATTTCGCCCCTGTTAGACTTTTTGAATTTAATCTTTGATTAGTTCTACTCAGATGTTTTTCGGTTGCCATGATATTGCCCAATTTTTTTAAATCGCTTACCTTTTTTGATCACTTTGGTATAATTATGTGGCCGAGTTGTCTTTTTAAATGCAATCTTTTTACACGAAATGTTATAAAAAAAGATTGTAAAGATTTATAAAGAATTTTAGAATTTTTAAAATTATTTTCCAGATTTTAGAATTTCCTCTACTTTTTTCTTATAAATTCTCTAACTCGTCACCGTTAATATTTGTCAAAATTCAAAAATCTTTTACTCAGTAGAGGTTTTTATATTTTGATTAAGAAAATCAATATAATAATTTTTAATTTCTTATTAATAGTTTAGATTAAAAAATATTATGAATATTTTAGGTATAATTAAAAATAAAAGTGAATAAAAACGACTCAACCGTTAACAAGCCCCAGTATTCCAATCAATAAAGTTCAGCAATTTGAGGATTTTTATCGCCTATTTCAAGATAAACCTGGGATATACAAATATCAAGATCAAATTAATGACATTTTTTCTAAAGGTGGTAATACATTAATTGTTCTTTACGAGGACTTACTAGCATTTGATTCTCAAATTGCTGATCTGTTAAAAAATGATCCTGAATCGTTATTAAAGGACGCTGTAGAAGCTTTTAAAAATGTTTTAAAATTTCAAAGTGGAGGAAATTTAAACTACCAAGATTATTTTGTAAGATTTACAACAAAAGATGAAAAAAGTCCATTGGCGATACCATTAAGGGGATTAAGATCTAAAAATATAGATAAGTTAGTTTGGTCTAAAGGTATATTAGTTCGAACATCTACAATTAGACCTAAACTAATTAAAGCATCGTTCGAATGTAATCTTTGTGGCGCTCAATTCGATGTACTTCAGCTATCTGTGAAAATAAAATGGCCCAAATTTTGCGTAAATAAACGATGTAAAGCTAAAGCCCAATCAGATTTCAGACTTATCTCAAAAAATTCAGAATTTATAGATTGGCAAAGTATAAATATTCAAGAAGTTCCTGAAGATTTACCTTCTGGCAGAATTCCTATATCTATACAAGCAATATTGACCTACAACTTAGTTGATACTGTAAAACCCGGAGATAGAATAAAAGTAATGGGGATATTTAAATCGGTTTTAGCCCAATCAATTAAAGGATTTAATTCTACTCTATTTAAAACTTATGTAGATGTAAATTACATAGATCCTGAAGATAAAAGCGAGGAATACATAGATATTTCGAGAGAAGATAGAGAAGAAATAATAAAACGAAGCAAAGAGCCCATGATTCAGAAAAAAATAGCAAGATCTATTGCTCCTACCATTTACGGAAGAGACGATCTTAAAATGGCGTGCGCTCTAAGTTTATTTAGCGGAACAAGAAAAAAAATGCCTGGCGGTAATTACAAAAGGGGTGATATCCATGTATTATTTGTGGGCGATCCTGGGACAGGTAAGAGCGAGATTTTAAAAAGTGCTGTAGAGATATCACCTAGAGGATTGTATATCTCTGGGAAAGGCTCTACTGCAGTAGGGCTAACAGCTGCAGTATTAAAAGATTCTGAAACAGGACAAATGAGTCTCGAAGCTGGAGCTGTTGTCTTGGCTAACGGAGGTGTTGCCGCTATAGATGAATTTGATAAAATGGATACTGCTGATAGATCTGCATTGCACGAAGGAATGGAACAACAAACGATAAGTATTGCCAAAGCTGGAATTGTAGCAACCTTAAAAGCTGAAACTGCCATAATGGCTGCGGCAAATCCTCATTTTGGGAGATATGATAGATATAAAACCCCTCCTCAAAATATTCGAATGCCACCATCCCTTTTATCGCGTTTTGACTTGATTTTTGTCGTAATTGACAAACCTGATAAAACTACGGATGCTCAGATGGCAGAATATATATTACAAACAATGATGAGTTCAGAAGAAGAACTTGAGACAAATGAAAGTATTGTAGCTCCAATATCCGCGGAACTCTTAAAAAAATACATTAAATATGCCCAAAGGAATTGCCATCCTATTTTAACTGACGAAGCTAAAGAAAGAATAAAAGAATTTTATTTAGAACTGCGAGGGGATTATGATAGTGAAGATGCTATTATATCTATTTTAGCAAGGAATTTAGAATCACTTGTTCGATTAAGTGAAGCTTATGCAAAAATGGCTTTAAGAGAAAAAGTGTTAAAAGATGATGTAGAAGATATAATTAAACTTTTTAAAAGATATCTTAAAGATACAGGATATGACGAGTCTACTGGGAAAATTGACATCGATAGGCTTCTTGTTGGGCAATCTAGGAGCGTGCTAAATAGACTCGATAAATTATTGACTAGACTTAAAGAGATGTCTGAGGAAAATGACAATAAAGCTTTAGACAAGAAAAGTGTTATACAGATTCTAGCGTTAGAAGAAGATTTTGATAAAGAATTTATAGAAAAATCTCTTGATGAATTTATCCGAGACGGAACATTATACGAGCCGAGAAACGGTAAGATTAAATTTACTAGAAGAGAAGAATAAATATAACAATGGAGCGTTATATCCGTTCAAATTCCGTAAGAAATACTAAACCTTTTTTATTATTTAATAACATATCTTTTAAAGACAATTTAAATAATGAGCAGCTTAAAGTTGTTAATAACATTAAAGGTCCTATGATTGTAATCGCCGGAGCTGGGTCAGGAAAAACAAGAACAATAACTTACAGCGTTGTTAAATTAATAGAAAATGGTGTAAAGCCAGCAGAAATAATGCTCGTTACTTTTACTAATAAAGCTGCCAAAGAAATGTTAGAAAGAGTTGAAAATCTATTAGGTAAAAACCCTAAAGGAATTTGGGGGGGTACTTTTCACGCTTTAGCGAATAGATTTATTAGGAAATATACTAATTTAGCTGGATTAAAGCCACGATATACAATTATTGATCAAGCCGATGCATATTCTTTGATGAAGCTAGCAATCGAAGATGCTTTTCCTCACTTCAAACTGATGAATCTCCCCAATAAGAAAAATTGCTTTAAAATCTTGTCATACACATTAAATTGTAATAAATCTATCAAGCAAGTTTTAGATTGGAAATATCTTCATTTATATCAAGAAGAAATAATCCCAAAACTTAGAAAAATCTTTAATAACTATGCAAATCGTAAAATTAAGGCAAATTTAGTTGATTTTAACGACTTGTTAACAATTTGGAACAGATTATTAAATGAAAAAACAATTGCTCAAAAAATGGCTAAGAAAATCAAATACATTTTAGTAGACGAGTATCAAGATACTAATTATATCCAAGCCGAGATCATTTTGAAAATTGCACAGATTAATCAAAATATTATGGTTGTGGGAGATGATGTTCAAAGTATTTATAGTTTTCGAGGTGCTAATTTTAAAAATCTTTTAAATTTTGGAGAAAAATTAAAAAATGTCAGGAAATACAAAATTACAATGAATTATCGTTCAACTCCCGAGATTTTAGATTTAGCAAATAATTCTATTAAGAATAACGAAATTCAATTTCAAAAAATAATGAATCCGGTAAAGAAGAGTCTCCATAAACCTAAATGTGTATTTGTTAATAATGAAGAAGATCAAGCTAAATTTATTATTAGAGAAATATTAGATTTTAAAAAGAAAGGTATATCATTATCTGAAATAGCGATATTATATAGATCGAATTTTCATTCTTTGAAGTTGCAAAAAGAACTCCAATCAAGCAAATTGCCGTTTGAAGTAAGATCTGGGGTTTCTTTTTTTGAACAGGCACATATTAAAGATGTTCTCGCCTATATTAAAATAATATATAATCCTTACGATGAAATATCTTGGAATCGGATTTTCCAAATTATTCCAAGTATAGGAGCTGTCTCAGCTCAAAAAATATTCAAAAAGATTGTCAATTTGAAGGATCCTATTAATGAACTGACAAGTGAAAATTTTTTAAATTCTAACTTTAAAGAGTTTAAAATCTCTAAAAATGCCAAAAATAATTTATTTAAATATTTAAGAGTTTTTGCTAAATTTAATTCTGATTCTAGTCCATCCGCATTTCTTAAAATTATTAGGAGGTCTATCGAAGATTACATAAAAAGAGAATATGAAAATTATAAAGATAGATTAAATGATATAGATGCCCTTTATAACTTTTCCCTTGAATTTAAAAATATTCGTGATTTTCTCGATAATCTAAATTTAAATGCATCAGAAGTTTCAGAAACTATAAAAGTGCCACTGAATAAAGATAAAAATAAAGAACGAATAGTATTATCTACAATACATAAAGCTAAAGGACTCGAATGGAAGGTGGTATTTGTTATTTCTTTAACGGAAACACTTTTTCCTCCGAAACAAAATGATGAAAAATCGGAAATTGAAGAGGAGAGAAGGATTTTCTACGTCTCGCTAACAAGAGCTAAGGATGCATTATACTTAATCACACCTAAATCACGCCACGGAAAGAATTACCTTCGTCCGTCTCGTTTTGTGAGAGAATTAAAAGATTCTTTATACGAACTTATAGATAATTCTAATAATTTGTATGAAAACTTAGATATTCCATCAAATTCACAAGTTCCTAAAAAAATTGATAATATTGACCAAAAAAAAACCTTTTTGCCTGAATTTACGACAGCAGACGAATTACTAAAAAAGAAAGAACGATCTTTTTAATTCGTAAAAATTTTATAGAATAAATACGGTTTGTTTTTATTTTAAACTTAATTAATTAAGATTGCAATGATAGATGTAGTAGAAAATCTAAAGCAAGCTATTATTGGAGAAAGCAATGCTAAGCGAAAATATGAGCACTTTGCAGAAAAAGCGGGAAGTGAAAACCTTCCAGAAATAGCTAATTTATTTAAAGCTATATCATTTGCCGAAAGCATTCATATTAAAAATCATCTAAAAGCATTGACAAAAATTACAAACTCCGATATTGATCTGAACGATATTGTTAAAATTGACGAAGAAGAACTTAAGAAACAAGTAAATGACACAAGGAACAATCTAATCCAATCAATAGCGGGAGAAACATTTGAATTCAAAAAGATGTATAAAAGTTACATAAAAAATGCTAAAAAAGAAGATACATTTTATTTAGCCGAATTCTCGTTCGATTTAGCAAGAAAAGCTGAAATTGTTCACAGCAAATTATATATTGAATATTTAAAGAAACTCGACAAAAAAGAAAAAATAGAACGAGTAGACCTTTATGTATGTACAATTTGTGGAAATGTTGAATTAAAAAGCGCATCTAAAGTTTGTCCTAATTGCGAACATGATCAAAAATTCTTTAAAAAGATGTAATTATTGGAATTTTTTTAATTAAACTTCTGTAATAAACTGTTCGAGCCATAAACCTAATAGAAATGAGCAAATAAAAGCAAATACCCCTATAATTACCATTTCTAACGCACCTTTTAGTTTACTTTCACCTGTGATCCTTGTTTTCAACGACCCCACGAGCGCAAGCATCGCAAAAGAGACAATAGATGAGATAACTAACGAAATTAGTCCTAAATTTAAGAAATAAGGAAACAAAGGGATTAATGCTCCACCCACAAATGAAATAAAAGTTAAGAACGCGCCTAATACAGGACTTTCGGGTTCCTCTAAACCCAATTCACTTGATAATAAAAAATTTAACCATGTGTCTTTATTTGATGTGATTGTATCAACACAGGTATTAAGTGTTTCTCCGGTAAGTCCCATTTTTTCAAACATTTCTTTTACCTCTAGTTTTTCTTCTTCTGGAAAAAGTTCTATTTCTGCTTTTTCTTTTTTAATCTCGCTTAAAATGTAATTATATTCTGATTTAGAAGAGATATATTCACCAAGCCCCATGCTAATCGCTCCTGAAACCATAGCTGTTATTCCCGTTAAAATAACAATGACATTACTCCCTGTCGTAATTAATGTAGCCGCAGCAACCCCTACTAATAATGTAAAAGTTGAAATTAGACCATCGTTCAAACCTAGAATAATAGACCTTATTTTACCTCCTCCTGCGATATGTTCTTCTTCTCTTCCGCGCATCATTTTTATAATCCTCTTATATATTTAAAAATATCATGAAATAAATCTGCAATAGTAATTGTACTTTCTAAATTAAAAAGATTTAATTTATTATTTTAAATTTGTTAATCCTAATTCTCTTAATTTATTTTTATTTGGTTTTCAAATACCGATTTTTCAGTTAAATTAATTTTTAGAATTTTACCAATAAAAGCGTTAAGACTCATTAATTATATAAAATCTGCATTTTAATTACTATTTTCTGTGAATTTAGCCGATGTATTTAAAAAATATTTTACATTAATAATCAAATCTGAAAACATTAAAAAATAAGTATTCAAAAAATTGGGAGGTCTTTTTTTGACAACTGGTATAGTCTATGATGACATCTATCTCCAGCACCGAATTGGAACTCATGTAGAAAGCCATGAGAGATTAATTGTAATTATGGATTTCCTAAAAGAAAAAAATCTTTTAGATGATCCTAATTTTAAAATAATTAACCCGAGAAAAGCTACGCTGGATCAAATTAAATATGTCCACACAGATAGTTTAATTAATGAAGTGAGAGAAGCAAGTGAATTAGCCGAAAAAACTGGACATATTCAAAGTCTTGATTTGGATACTTCAGTGTCAGCTAAAACCTACGAAGCATCTTTATATTCTGTAGGAGGAAATTTACAAGCTGTCGATGAAATTATAAACAGTAATATTAGAAATGCGTTTGCAACTGTGCGTCCTCCTGGCCACCATTCTAATTCCAATCGCTGTGCGGGTTTTTGCATCTTTAATAATATAGCCATAGCGACAGAATATCTATTTAGGGAAAAAAATTTTAAGAGAATAGCCATAATCGATTTCGACTGCCACCACGGAAATGGCACGCAAGATATTTTTTATAAAGGCTCTAAGAGCGGTAAAATGGTAATGTTTAATTCACATCAAGATGGTAGAACTCTCTATCCTGGAAGTGGATTTATCGGCGAAATAGGCTCAGGGAATGGTAAAGGTAAAATAATTAATTATCCTATGCCACCAAAAACTGCTGACGATGTAATATCTATATTTTTTAATGAAATACTAGATCCAATATGTCAAGAGTTTAAACCTGAATTTATTCTCATTTCTGCTGGTTTCGACACTCATTGGACAGATCAATTAACTGGAATGGGTTGGACCTATCAAGCGCCCGCAAATTATTTGAAAAAAATTAAAACAATTGCCAATAAATATGCAAACGATAGAATTTTAATTACATTAGAAGGGGGATATGAGGTTGACAAACAAGCAAGAGCTGTTTATAACTGTCTAAAAGTCCTTAATGACGATAAAGACTTAATTGAAGAAAAAGAAAGAACTTCAGGAAAAGATCTATTAAATTACATTAATAATAAGCTAATTCCCGCACTTAAAGACCAATTAAGCCCATATTGGAATTGCTTTTAATTGGCATCATAATTTTTGAATATTCAAATTAGATTTTTTTTTATATAGCAAATATTTGCTGTCAGTTTATCAGCTTTAATTTTTTTAGATATTTCATGAAATATTACAAATTATAAAGAATTTAAGCATCCTATTGGAGATTTTTTAAATAAAATCAAAACAATTAAATATTTGAGTTTGTGCTATAATTTTATAAACTAATTCAATTATAATTAAGTAACCTAATTAGATTAAAATAAAACTGCACAAAGGAGATTAAAATGTCAAATGAAAACGAAAAAAATGAGGAAGAGAAAAAAGAAGCGGCTCCTACTCCCTCAATTCCACCTCCCACAATAACGCCACCTTCAACACCGCCACCTTCAACACCGCCACCTTCTATACCGCCACCTTCTATACCGCCACCTTCTATACCGCCACCTTCAACACCGCCACCTTCTATACCGCCACCTTCTATACCGCCACCTTCAACACCGCCACCTTCAACACCGC
>JAUWBH010000196.1 GCA_030605085.1 Promethearchaeota archaeon
TTTAAAAAAACATGTTTTCCTATTCCCCGTCCCGAACCAGTTATTACAATATTCTTTCCTTTTAAAATCATAGCATATCAACTCTTCTAGCAAAAAATTGGATTACTAGTTTATATATTAATTTTGATTCATTTAATTCATTTGATTATAAGATTTTATAATTACTATTCGAATGGGTATTAATTAGCTGATTTATTTGGGTCTGGTTCATCGGAAAAAAATCCTATTAATAGAATAAAATTACTGCTAAAAAAAAGATAAAGAGAGAAAAATAAAAAATTATTTATCAAAATGTATTTAAATAAGGATTTTGATGAATAATACAGTTAATATAATTAACTAAATATTTTCTTAATTTTGCTCATTACAATCAAGGGAAATATCTTTTTTAATTCAGATTAAGTTAATTAATATATAAAGAATTATGGAAGGTTATAATATTGAAAAACGAACAACTTAACACTAAATTTGCCCCTGCTGAACGTGCCTCTAAGGAAGAAATCAAACGCCAAGTTGATATTTTTAAAAGTAACGATGTTTTAGATGAATTTCTTGGCAAAATCCCCGCAGTTTTCATTGTTGTAAACGAATATAGGCAAATTGTATATATGAATAGAGGGGCTTTAGAATTTACGGGATTGGATGATTTAAGTTTAGCTGTGGGTAAAAGACCAGGTGAAGTAATCGGTTGTGTTCATGCCTCGGAGGGAGAAGGAGGCTGTGGAACATATGAATCATGTACTTATTGTGGTGCTGTTAATGCTGTACTTTCTAGTCAAAAAGGCAAACCTACTGTTGAAGAATGCCGATTAATTCTTGGACCAAATGAAGTTGCGTTTGATTTACGTGTATGGGCATCACCTCTCGTAATTAATGGGGATCAATTTTCCGCAGTGACTATTCAAGATATCCGTCATGAAAAACGGCGTGCCATGATTGAGCGAATATTCTTTCACGACATCCTTAATACCGCTAATGGATTATTGAACACGCTTGAATTTTTACAAATGCACGGCAATAAGATTGATCAGAAAGAATTTTTAGAACGAATGGATTATTTAACAAAAAAACTTATTGAGGAAATCCGATCCCAAAGAACATTGAACGAAGCCGAAAATAACAGTCTAACAATAAACCTCAGTACTTTTAATACATTAGATTTTTTAAATGAATTGGTCGACTTTTATGAAAAGCACGATATTACTCTAAAAAAAGCAATCCAAATTCAAACAGATGTGGAAGCTGTTGAAATCACTTCTGATAGAACCCTCCTCTGGCGAATTATCAGTAATATCATAAAAAATGCATTAGAAGCTACACCAAAAGGCGAAAAAATAACGCTTGGTTGCGATGTAGTTGATGATGAAGTCCAATTTTGGGTACATAATTCAGGTTTCATTCCTCGAGATGTACAACTACAAATCTTTCAACGCTCATTTTCCACTAAGGGTCCAAATAGAGGATTAGGAACTTACAGTATGAAAATATTAAGTTCGTTTTTAAAGGGAAACATTAGTTTTACAACATCCTTAGAGAAAGGGACGACTTTTAAGGCTTGCTATCCTCTAAATTCCACTTCATAGGTCTTAAATTGCTAAATCTTATGGAAGATGTTTTACAATTCAAATTGCATTCATTTGTTATATAAAGATGAACTGAAAGAGGATAAATTGGAGGATATAAAGTGAAAAAAGAGATGGTTTGATGATTGAAATATATAACTTATTAAAGAATATATATTATATTCCGATTTTATCAAAAATTCTTATTATTTACTCGTTAAAATACTAATTTTTTAAATCCTTTTTTAAGGACTTGCCTATTGCTATTACATTATATACTTCAGATGGTAAACTTCTTGACGCAAATAAGGCTTGTTTAGACTTAATTAATGTATCTAACGTAGCAGATATTAGAGGGTTCGACATATTCAACGATCCTAACATGCCAAAAGATGTAAAAGAAAATTTAGTTCAAAAAGGGCTAATCGGAATTAATAAGTATAAAGGTAAAAATTATATTCACCTTACCGATAAAGGCATAAAAGTTTACGAAAAATTGATAGAATTAAATAAGATCTTACTGAAAAAATAACGAAGTAAAAACACTTGAAACCAATTTTATCGAAAATTTATTTGCTTATAATTAGTAAATTTACTCATTTAGGTATTTGAAATTCTTTGTATTGGTCTTTTATCTCATCAAAGTTAAAAGTTATAAAAGTATGACCTTTATGATTTCCTTCAAATGTTTTAATAAGTTCTTGATTTTCAAAATTATTTGGCTCAATAATTACGTATTCCCGACACTTTATACACGCTCTAGCCCTAATTGGAAACACCTTAAAATTTAATTTGCTGTAAAATACAAATAAATACGGTATATATTAATTTTTAGTTCGATAAAAAAATTGTTTACAAAATAAGGCTAAAGTAAGATTCAATAATTTCTTTAGAAATTTTAATTTATATTGTGTCAAACTAAAATTTATTCTTTGATATTAAAGAAATAACCAAATACGGAATCAATTTCCTATTAATTCTATTTAATTTCAACCTTAGTTCCCTTTTTTAAATATTTTTTTGTAAAAATAAAAATTTAAATAGAAAAATTTTTTTTGAAGGTGTAAGATAAACTCACAATTTAATCCAAATTTGTATAAAATGTTCTACGAAAAATTGGAAGAATTAGAAGAAAACTCAGAGTTAAAATTTAAGATGTACATTGATTTTGACCGTACTAAACGTATTTTTTATCATAATTTTTACTTTATTGAGTATAAATTTGTCTTAAAAATAGCGTTAACACCATCTTTAAATTACGATGATACTGTTTACGATAACGATACTATAAAGATAAAGAGTGGGGGTCGTGCAGATCTAAAATTAGAAAAATCTAATCTTGCAAATTACGTGTATTTATTTCGTTACGGTTAAAATCTTGATTGAATTCCTATAAAAGAAGAAACTTAAGTTTTCTTCAGTTATAATTATAACCGAATATACAGCATAGAAATAGTGTGAAAATATGGAAAAAAAAGAAGATAATATCGAAAAGAAAATAGAAGACAAACTTGAGGTTCTAAAATCAACTAAGGCACGGTTTCAACATTTATTAGCTTACAGTCCATCGGTACTTTTTAGTTTTAAGCCACAAAAAGACTTTGTTATCACTTTTATAAGTGAAAATATTAAGGAATTGCTTGGTTACGAACCAGAGAAATTTATCGACAATCCACAATCTTGGATAGATTGCGTTCATCCTGAGGATTTACCTATTCTTTTATCGCAACTCCCAGATTTACTCGAAAAAGGATTTATTGTTAGCGAATATCGGTTCAAGCATATTGATGGAACTTATAGATGGCTGCACGATAAGAAGAGAGTTTATTACGATACCAATGGTCAACCATTAGAGATTATTGGGTCTTGGATCGACATTACTGAGCGTAAAAAAGCAGAAGAAAAATTAAAAGAATCGGAAGAAAAATATCGAGAATTATTTGAGAATTCTCCAAATTCGATAATACTACTTAATTTAAAAGGTGAAGTTATCGATTGTAATTCCAGAGTACTTAGGTTGTCAAATTTTAAAAGAGAAGAGTTAATTGGAAAAAAATTTACTGAATTCTCTTTAATTCCAAAAGAAAATTTGCCGTTTCTTATTAAAAAATTTAAAACTTTACTAAAAGAAAAAAAACATGAACCATATGAAACTTACTTTTACAAAAAAGATGGCAGCATAGTTTGGTTATATGCGAATTCTTCTCTAATCAAAATAAACGATGAAACCGTAATCCAATTAATACTTAAAAATATCACAAATCGTAAAGAAACAGAACTAAAGTTGAAAGAATCCGAAAATAGCCTTAGAAAAAGAGTTAACGAACTCAACTGTTTATATGGAATATCAAAACTAATTGAAAAAGAAGAAATCTCGGTAGACGAAATAATTCAAGAAACACTTGAATTTGTTCCAGCAGCATTTCAAACACCGAACTTAGTATGTGCAAGAATACTCTTAAATGGTAAGGAGTACAAGACAAGTAATTTTAGAGAAACTGAACACAAAATAGCGACTCACGTAAAAATACGCGATAAATTATTAGATATTGAGGCTTATTACCTTAATGGCTACCAATTTTTAGAGGAAGAAATATATTTTTTATACGATATCGCTATTCGCTTAAAAAATCTTTTAGAGCGAAAGGAGTCAGAGCAAAATTTAAAAAAATCAAAACAAAAATACGAAGAAGCGTATAATCGTATGATGGTTTATCAGTATCTTATCGCTCACGATATCAACAACATTCTCAATAATATAAAAGCTTCTACACAGTTATTTATTTTATACCAAAATGAACCAGAGAAAATAGCTAATAGAAACGAATTAATCGAAATAATTAAAGATCAAAGCTTAAGAGGCGGGAATTTGATAAAAAACGTGCGAAAATTGTCGCAATTAGAAGAAGGAAATCTAAAATTAGATAAAGTTGAAATAAATGAAATTTTGAATCAAGCTATTAAATATTTACATAAAAGTTTCCCTTCTAAAACAATTAATATTCAAGTCAATTCTTATTACGAGACGATTTACATTTTAGCAAACGAGTTATTATTTGATGTTTTCGAAAATATATTAAATAACGCAGTAAAATATAACAACAATCCATCCGTGGAAATATTAGTTAAAATCTCTAAGGAAAAAAGAGAAAATAGAAAATTCGTTAAATTGGAATTTATTGATAATGGCATTGGAATTTCTGATGTAAAGAAACAATTAATCTTTCAAAAAACTTTTATTAAGGATTCTTACGAAAAAGGTATGGGCCTAGGGCTTTCGTTAGTGAAAAAGATTATTCAAAGTTACAATGGTAAAATTTGGGTAGAAAATAGAGTTGAAGACGATTATACTAAAGGGAGCAACTTCATCGTTCTAATTCCTGAGATATAAGAAAATAAAAGGGGGATAAATAGCTTCAAATTCATGATATTATCTTAATTCTGAAAACAATTAAGAATAAAAAAATGAATAATTCACAGGTTACACAAAAGCCGAAGAAAATACTTTTATTGGGTTTGGACAATAGCGGAAAAACTTCGATTTTGTTATCTTTAAAAGAGGACATAAATATCATGTCGTTTTATGCGTTGAAACCAACAAAAGGAGTAAATATTGAAGATATTGAGTTCCAAAACACTACTATAAGCATTTGGGATTTTGGCGGGCAAGAGCAATATCGCGAAGAATACCTTAGAGATTTTAACAAATACGCAGTTAAAGCTAACAAGATAATTTTTGTTATTGATGTTCAAAATCGCGCTCGATACGACTTAGCTTTGAATTATTTAAATGATATTGTTAATTTGCTCGAAAAAGAAGATATTTACATAGACATTTCTATTTTTTTACATAAATACGACCCAAATTTGACCAAAAAGAAAGAATTTAAAGATATTGATAAAATAGTTAATTTTGAAATGATTAAAAACATAAAACAGATAATATCATCCAAATTTAATTACGATATTTTTAAAACGACAATTTACACGGTTTTTGAAAAATATTTAGCTTAAAATAGCTAAGATATAATTATTTCTGCATGTACTAAAGTTAAATTGGATTTTTGTTATTATAACAATAGTCTTATGTTTGTTATTGTTATGAATTTAACGCAAAATCTCAAGACTTTAAATTAGAATTATTAAATTATCTTAATAAAAAAGCTAAGTTCTTATATAAGATAGATTGGAATTGCTATTAAGATGCTGTTTTTTAATGTTAGGATTTTCCTAAAACAAAGATTTTTATTTATTTGCATTTTACAAAATTTGAGTTAAATTTTTTCTACTTATTTCTTTTTAGAAAAGTAATGTTTTTATGTAATAACAGGGGATAATGACCGAATTAAAAAAATTATTAGAAGATCAAGTAATAAACTTAAAATTATTAAGACAAAAATTTGTACAAAATTCGGAAATAGAAAAATATGAAGAATATAATAAAGATTTTATTAAATTAATAAGTGAAACTATTGACTATATATCTTTACATTTAAATAGAGTAAAGAAAAATTGTGAAGAGAATTATGATGGAAAATTAATCCTTACAAAAGACGAATTAAAAAGACAAAACCAAGAATTAGAACAAAAGATTATAGAAAAAACCAAAAAGTTAAAAAAATTTGAAGAAAAATATCGATTGATAACTGAAAATGTTAATGATATTATTTCTGTGTGTGTGTTTTTATGAATAATCATACTAAGACTTTTTTTGGGGAAAACACCGCATTAACTATTCAAAGTAACTCAAAAGAAGATTCTTTTATATTCATTAAAATTTTAAATAAAAAAGATGAGGGAATATGGGAAAAACCCACTTCTGGCGAAGGTAAAACTATCAAATGTTCTATGGAAGAAATTGTTTCAATTTTACAAGTTTTAAAACATGAAATAAAAGAATGGTCTAATTCTCATATATATTATGATAAAAAAACACAGATATCGTTTCAATTGGTTCCTGATAATCTATTGAAAGTTCAAATCGAGAATTATTCAATTAAGTTGAAATTCGAACAAATTGAAATATTAAAACTACTTTTAAAACATTTACTTAAAGAAAAGATAATACATGCTACTTCTTCCCATATTACTATAGAAAGAAAAAATTTAAGCGAGGAAAAGGATGAAAAAAAAATAATTCAAGAGAGTGAAAAAACGGAAATAAAAGGTTCAATTAAAGGACAAACCGATAAAGCTATTTTAATTAAATTTGAGGGGGAACAAGAAGCTTGGGTTCCAAAATCTGCGATACATTCAAAATTAATTGATAAAATTGGAATAGATCAATCATTTCTCATTGAAAATTGGGTATTAGAGAAAAATAAAATTTTAGATTAGTCAGTTTAAAAATCTACCACCTTCACACCAGCTTTCCTAAAAATGTCATATATTCTTTTTGTCTTTATCATTAATTGTGTTCTTCCATCCCTCCTTTGACAATGAGTAATTAGAACTCGAAATTTTGCTCGTGAAAGGGCGACAAAGAAGGTGCATAAGTCTTCTCTATTATTTGACCAAAAAGCTCCATCTTCATAGCCAACTAGAATAACAGTATCAAATTCCAAACCCTTACTTTTATGTATTGTCATCAATGGAACTGTATCTTTACCAATCAATAAATCTAAAGCCTTATTCCAATCATTACATTGTTCATAATAATCCCAAAAGAACTCAATTAATTTGTTAATCCGATCTTTTAACCAAAATTTTTGAATATATTGAGGGTATAAAGCAATTAATTCATCCTTTCCGATATAATCTATAATCCTTTGAATTACGTTATCAAGATCCTCCTTATTATGGGATTCAAATATTAATTTCTTAATATCTTCAGAAAATTTAGTTAAATTAGAATATAAACTTCTAATTTTTCCTAATGAAGTTTCTTCATTATATGCTTTAATGTGGAATAATAAATCACGAATAAAAATTGATGCTTCAGGATCTTTATCTTTAAGACTCAGTTTAAAGAAATGTAATAACATTCGATTTATTGGTTCAGCAATTATTTCTTGGTAATCATCTTCTATTCTTATTAAAATATTTTTTTCGGTTATACTTTCTATTAACTTATCTCTATATTCTTGTCTTTTTAATCTTGTAAGGATACATATTTCTTCGGGTTTGATCTCTTTATGTTCTATTAAATTCTTGATAATATATGATAAATAATGTGCCTCATAATCTTCATCAGAGAAATTTAATATCAAACAAATTCCATCTTTTTCTTCCCAATTTTCAGATTTCATAATTTCTATTGAGTCATCAAGGTCATTTGCGAAAAGACTTTGAATATATTGCAACCGTTTCTTTGAACGGTAATTAATCCAAAGATACTTTTTTTTACCATTAAAGTCTTTTTCAAATCTCTGAAAAATCTCTGGTATTGCTCCAGCCCAACACATTATTTGTTGTTTATTATCTCCTACGGCTGTTAAAATTGAATTGGTGTCTTTAAAGGCAATTTTAATTAGCTTATATTGTAAATCTGTTGTATCTTGAAATTCATCTAGAAGAACATATTTATAAGTTGATCTAAGAGCATTTAAAATTGGTTCATTATATTTAAACAATTTTATAACTAAATTCGTGATTTCTTTAAAATTTAATATTTCTTGTTCTATTTCCTCTCCTTCCCTCTTGGCAATTTTATAATTTGGATATGGTCTAATCCATTCTGGTAAACCTAATCGAAATCGATCTAACAAGCTTTTAGCGAAAGCGTCATATGTGAACGAATCAAATTGAGCAGCTAATTTTCTACCACACCTTTTTAAAACTCTCTCTCGTAAATTAGAACTTGCATCTCGTTTAAAGGACAAACCCAATATCCTAAAAGGAAATGAGCAAATCCCTTTTTGAAGCAATTCAAATTCAAATTCGGGATATCCTATTACTATACATGTAAAAATCTTGGTTAAGTTTGAAACATTTGTCTCTTGAAAGTATTTTAGTTTTACTATTTGAATAATGTTCTCTAGATAAAAAAATATAAACTTTAAATAGTAATATTTTAACGGTACAACTTTACACACTTCTCTTAATTTTCTTAGATCGCGGTTATGATTTGTGTTTTTATATATCTCTGACCATTTAAGGCCATTGAACTGGTGTAGCGGAATCTTAGGGATAAAAGCTTTCCGTCTATCGTATTCTTCTCTTTCTTTTTCTTTTTCCGTCAACTTCTCTCTCATCCGTTTATTCTTTTTTTTGTTCTTTTCGTAAATTATTTTGTTTGCGAAGTAACTAACTATTGTTCGTATCTCTTTTGTCTTTGATTGTTTTATTTTCCAAAGTTCGCTTTGGCCGAATTTGTTATATTTTATTAAAGATACGCTTGAGACATAAAACCTTTCCCAAATGAATTTCTTAGTGAGAGGAAAACCAAAGATTTCGCAAGTTAAGAAAAGGGAACTAAAGATTACAATCTTTCCTGTAGGAGGTGAATTACCGTATTTATAAATGTTGCTCTCTATATTTCTTAAGATCTCTATAGCCAAATCGAAAATAAGGTCGTAAATATAGTCTAATATGCGCTTCTTTCTCTCTAATACTATGTCTATTTCTAATAATACCTTCGTAAAGATCTTTCTAAATTTTTTATGGATTCTTATTTTATTTAATATTTCTTGAGTGGGTTCGCACTGTACTTGTTTGCACGCATTAGCTTGAAATCTTTCTGAATCTTTTTCTTCTAATTTACGACCTTTGATGTCTTTTAAAAAAGCGGGTTTAATTTCTTGAACTATTTCATAAACTGAGAGTACTTCAATAACATCATTACAAGTAGTTATTACTGAAATAAGGTCTCCACGAAAACTGCAGCTAACTTTCTTTGCGTTAAACCATAAACAGTTTGCTCTAACACATATGTTATTAGGCTTCAATTACTCCCTTTTTACTATAACTAATTTATAAAATTTGTAAGACATAAAAAAAACTACAATTCTTAAAAAAATACCTTGTTGAATAGAACCTGTAATGTCAACTTAATGTTGTAGATTGCCTTCGACAGAGGAAGCTTTTATTTATATCTTTTTTATAGTTCCAAGTTCAAATAAAGATTTAATGAATTGTTTTGTTTTTTTTATTCTATAGTCTAACAAATGTTTCTTACATTAATATAAAAACTACAACATTCTCTCTAAAGCCTACAATCGCTCTCTTTTGATATATCCAAGAAGTAGAAATTTAAATTACGCGTATTTTAATAAAGTAAAAAATAATTGAAAAAATTTGAAAGCAAAGTTGGTTAAAAGTCTTTTTAAAAAGTTCAAAAAAAAGAATCAGTTTAAAAATTATAACGGTCCTTGAATGCAACCTGGTATGCTTTCACTGGAAGCAAGCAGACTTAATCTATACGATAACACAATTACAAATATTAAAGTAGCAAAAATCTTTTTGTCTAAATCCATTAAAAATTCTCCTTTAAAAATTTCAAATACACACAATTATCTACAGTCTTGTATATAAATTCATTGATTTTTCGTTGATTTATTAAAGCGAAGTTAGAGAACAACGGCATTAATTATAAGGTTAGTTTAAATAGGTATCTACGAATCAAATTCTAGAACACATTTATCGATAAGTATGCAACTATTCAAGATTATATCTTGAAAAAACATTTAATGAGAATAATAAACGTTAATAAATTGATATATTTATGACGAACTAAATATTTTCGAAAAACTGCATCGAGTTTTAATCTCTTGTGATGGTAATTTATATTTCATTATAAATTTTATCAAAGCACGCTGGAATTCCTTAAAAGTGCCAAAAAAGGTATTATGCGTCACCT
>JAUWBH010000019.1 GCA_030605085.1 Promethearchaeota archaeon
GCCTATAGCGACGAAATTCACAAATGTTATAATTGTAACGCTAAATATCATGGCTGCTGCGCATCACGATATTCTATTATAAAAAATATTGGTTTTAAACATATTTTTCGTTGTCCATCGTGTGAGACTCTGTTAAAACTCGATGAGGACTATGTCGATCTCGTATACGAAGAAGATCTTGAAGAGGGAAGAGAACTTGAATTACCACAAGAATTTAAAACTGAACATGAATTTGTAAACGCCCCTGAACTTGAAGCAGCAAAGGAATTTGAAACCGAAAAAGAATTTGTAGAAGCACCTGAACTTGAAGCAGCAAAGGAATTTGAAACCGAAAAAGAATTGGAAGTGACCCAACAATTGGAAATTGATCAAGAACCAGTAGTCGAACAAGAAAGGGTAGTAGAATTAGAAAAAGAGCCCTCTATAGAAGAAGAAATTGTTGAGATAAAGAAACCTCCACCTCCAAAGAAAAAGATTAAAGTTGGAGGATATTTTGGTCACGAGGTTGAAATTAGAGCCAATAATTATTCAACAAGCGAAGTAAATGAAGTAAAAATTATAGAACCTACAAAAAACGAAGTACCGCGCTCCATTACTGCACTCCGCCCTCCAAGAAAGAGAGTATCTATAAAAATCTGTACGGTTTGTGGCATTCCCGTGAAACACAAAATTGATTGTCCTAACTGTGGAGCTAGGATAGATTGATTATAATATTATCTAATTTTACTAATTCGGATTAAACAGCAAAAATAATTTATAATTTTGATTTTTATAATATTTTATAGATTTTGATTAATATTTTGTGAATATTTTAAAAAATATCTTGAAACTTAAAATCTAAAGAAACTATCTTAAGAATGTATTCTACTCCATATACGATTTATAAAGATTACGAAGAAAAAATTTTAGATCAACATTCCGCATCAGAATTATTAATTTCTTTAATAGAGAATAGTGATAGTGAGGAGCTAAGAGTGGAATGCGTCAAAATTCTATGCAAAATTGGTTTTAAAAGCCATAAAATATTTAAGTTTTTAGAGAATTTGTTAATTTCGGATATAAATGAATCTATAAGAAGAACAGCATTTAAAGGAATTAAAAAAAACTTTTTATTGAAAGCGCTAAAACCTATTATGTGGTCCATTGAAAATGAAAAAACTCTTCTCTTAATTCCGTTAATAGAAGTTCTAGCAGAGATAGATTGTTTAAAATGTAAAAGAATATTAATAGATAAAATAAAAAAATTTGACGAAGAATATTTAAGGATTTCATTAGATAATGCAGATTTAGAGAAAATAAATATAGATAAATTAAAAGAAACATTTTTTAATTACCTCTTTACAAATTCCCTTAATGCTCTCTATTTCCACAGACACAAAATTCCCCTCGCTTTCGATTTTTACGATTTTGAATAAATATAGAATTAAGAAAGGTATTAAATGCCACATTTAGAGATTGATTTAAAAAAAATTCACTATAACGCAAAGACATTAAAGAGAATTTTTGATTCAAAAAAAGTTTCAATAATGGGTATTACAAAAGTCACATTAGGAAATCCTACAATTGCGAAAACATTAGTCGAAGCAGGAATTACATGTTTAGGGGATTCTCGGATTGATAACATTATTCGAATGAAAAAGAATGGTGTTAAAGCGAAGTTTGTATTAATAAGAAATCCTTCTCTTAGCGAAATCCCTCTTGTTATTAAATATGCTGATACAAGTTTAAACACTGAACTTAAAACAATAGAAAAACTTTCTGAGGAATCTCTCCAACAAGGTAAAAAACATGGAGTGATTCTCATGGTTGAAATGGGAGATCTAAGGGAGGGGATAATGCCTAAAGACCTTGAATATATTGTAGAAAGGGTACTTGAATTAAATGGTGTTGAACTTCTAGGAATTGGAACAAATCTGAAATGTTTTGCTGGAGTAAAACCTGATGAGAAGAATATGAAAGAATTTTCTGAAATTGGAGCTAAGCTTCAAAAAAAATTTGGCTTAAAATTTCAAGTTATTTCCGGAGGAAATTCTGCAAATTATGACTGGATAATGTCTACAAACGATAAAGGTTTAATTAATAACCTAAGAATTGGCACTGTTATATTGTTTGGTGTAGAGGGAATTAGAGAAGATCCAATTCCGAACTTATATCAAGATACATTTACTTTTGTGGCAGAAATCGTTGAAATAAAGAAGAAGCCATTATATCCTAAAGGTACAATAACTACAAATGCATTTGGAGAACCCTCCATTTTTCAAAATAGAGATAAATACGAATTTAGGGAAGGGTATAGGAATCACGCGCTTCTCAATGCAGGAAGGCAGGACATTCAAGAAAAAGGATTATTCCCTAACGATGATATTGAAATATTGAGTGCTTCAAGTGATTATATAATTGTTGACTTAAAAGATAATGATTTTAAATTAGGCGATGAACTGAGATTTAACGTTAATTATGAAGCACTTTTAGGAGCTATGACAAGCCCTTTCATTTCAAAAGTTTTTGTTTGAAATTAAAATTAACAATGTGTTTTAGTATTTTCTTATAGTCAAAAAAATCAATAATATTTATACCAAATATTATCAAATAATTTTATTTTTGTAATTATTTCGAAAGTACTACTGTAAATTAGAAATCCTTTACACTATAGACGCTTAAATACTTTAACTCAATATTAACATATTGAGGTGTTCCCTCAATAGTAAAAAGGCTTTCTCGCATCGAGAATGGAAGAGTATAACTGAAAGCCCGTCCAGCGCAGTTCTGGATGGCGCCCTTTCGGAGTAGAAACGCATTCCCAAATTCCGTAGCGGTTGATGGGATAGAGGCGTTCGGACTAATGCCACAAATAATTGAACAAAATATTGTTGATAATATTATTTGAAATAATTTGAATATCATTTTATTCATTTTAATAGTCTTCCATGAGAATAAGAATAGTCATTTAAATCATCTTTTTCTATTTTTTTAAAAATTAACTTATTAATGGTATAAATTACATCTAATGCTAATTAAAGATTTATTTTATGAATTAGTAACTCAATTATATGAATGAATTAGAGTCGGAAAAAACACAAGTTAGTCCTAGAGTTTCTAAAATTTGTATGTTTTTTTCAGCAGCATGTATGGGAAATGTAGGGTTACTAGTTACTCTTTTGGGAAATTATCCTATATACACAATTGTGTTATTAAGAGGAATTTTTGGAACCTTTTTTTTAACATTATTTATGATAAAAAGTCGTTCATTTTCAAGAGATTTTTTGAAAGAATCTATGAAATTACATTGGAAGCCTCTCTTTATTTGTGGTTTAATTTACCCTATCGTTATTTATCTGTATTTTTATAGCATATCGATATCTGGTTATGCAATAGCCGCCTTTTTATTATATACAAGCGGTATATTTGTACTTATATTTTTAATAATAACCAAGGAAGAAAAGGTTTCGAAAATAACCCTAGTTAGTTTCATTTTGGCAATCGTGGGAGTATCAATAATTATGGAATTCTGGACTGGTGAGGGATTAACTTCAGGCATCTTTTTTGGGCTTCTTTCAGGCTTAACTTTATCTATTTTTGTTTTTTATAAGAAAAAGATTTACATGAAAAGAAATAAGGATACCCAATTATTGAAGACAGAAGGAAATTTTGATACGTTCTTAGCTTGGTGGTCAACTATTTTCATAATTTTTGTTTTTTTGCCTTTAGGTGCAACAGATCTAATTAGATTAACTCTTTTTGATTTAATTTTGGCGTTAATTTTAGGCTTTTTTCCGACGGCATTGGCTTTTACGTTATATAATGTTGGAATAAAAAACGATAAAGGTGGTAATATTATTATTATCTCGTATTTTGAACCAGTGATGGCAACAATACTTACTATTATCTTTTTAAGAGAACTATCCATCTTTACAATAATAGGAGGAACTTTAATTTTAATTTCCAATGTAGCTGTTTTGAAGTATGCTGGACGAGATTTAAAAATTCATTAATTATTTTTAGATGTTTACTCTATTATACCATGCCCCTATTAAAAGATTTCAATGTTAGGCGTTAATGCACTATCTTGAGTTGTAATTGGAGTACCTATTACGCAAATTAATCAGAAAATCATTCCTAAAACTATTACGCAAATTAAGCGTTTTGAATTCATAATTTATGAATTCAAAAAAAAAAAAATAAAGTAAGTTCAATGGAAAATTTAAATTGCTTTCCATACTGCTCGAAAATTCCATCCCATTTCTTAGTGTAAGTAATCACCTATTCTTTTTTCTTTTTGGAATCAAAATCTATTTAAATTAAACGATTTAAAATTTGAAAGGAATCAATTAATTAATCCAAAATTATTTACCTATATAAAACTTAGTTTACTGAATTAGTCAATAAAAATTGGTTTGTTTGAAATAAAAATATGAATACAATTTGGGATACTGAAGCTGATAGGATTCAAAAAGGAGACAACCTAAGAGATATCTCACCTCTAAATGATAAAACGAAAAAAGATGATAATGGCTATACACATTACATATTCCGGAAAATTCTGTTTAATAATCTATGGTATGAGATTCCTAACGACGAATTAGAATTATTTAAAAATTTCATAAACGGTGGTTCAAGAGCGTATCCATCCGACGGTAGCGTTCCGTGTGATATAGTTGCTAAAGAAGCGAGAATTATTCTTAATAAAATAGTAGAAATCTCTAATAATCCGAATCACCAATATTACAATGACGCGCGTGAAGCATTTAAAAATGGTAAATTTGCTCTAGTCCGGGGTACGATGAAACTTTATTTAGGTAAGTATACTACAAGAGATTGGAGAAGAAAAAGATTTACTGACGATATTGATTTCTGGATCTTTAAAGTTCATTTATTTGAATATACATTAAAACAAACAGGTTGGGTAAAGAACAAAAAAACAAGAGAATGGGAAAAACGGGTTCAATGGGTCAATCTATTTGCAAATAAAAAAAGAGAAAATGTGATTATTGCGGCTAACGACCTAAATCAATTACTCGATTTCGGAGCAGGGCGCTATCTTGAAGGTTCAAACCTTAAAGAAATTTTCAATAAAAAATTAAAAAGAGGGCACGATGTTGATCTGAGCGATTTAATCAACGTAATTTTAGTTAATAATGGGATTAATGGTAAACATAAAGAAGAATGGCTTAACGCTTGGACTTCTTTTGAGGAAGCAGCAAATACCAGAAATACGAGAATTACTTCCAACATAATTAGTTTATTTCGGTATATGCTTGCAATTGCCGATCACTTAGAAAAAGTAAGTAAATCAATAAGAAAACATCACAATCTCATTCTTGATAAAAATCAATATTCAGATAAAGAGTTGACTAGGATTTGTAGAACCTCAATTCATTGGTTAGAACATTTATCAACTCAAGGACCAGACGCAACTAGGAGGATGATTCACGATTTTTTAATTGAACAAGGAAAAATTAAGCCCCAACATTCACAAAATCTTAAGAATTTTGCCCATAAGTTATTAAATTTACTTAATTCTAAATATAAACATCTTAAAATTATCTTTGAGGTTGAAAACTAGCAATCAATTTATTGATTGTGAAAAATAAAATATATTCATGAGAAAACAATAGGGTGCGATGATGGAAAAAAAAGAAGAGATTTTATTTGAAAGGGCAGAGTTAGAAGAAAAATCCTATTATTGTCGTCCAATGCAGGTTACTGATTTTGGAATTATTGAATGTGTTCACTGGAAGTCAGCCGACCATGTTCAGGAATACATTGAAAAACAAAACATTGCTTCAATGCTAGCTTTCGACGGTTCATGTTATCTGGGCCAGCTCTATTTACAGGAATACGATCCACAGTTCAGTGAACAAGGGGGATGGACCGGTGACCGACCTTGGGCGGATTTTCAGATTGCCGAACCTCTTGGATTGGAGGGGCGCTTTCTAACGCTTGGATGCTACCACATCGGTCGTCTACCTAATGGCAAACAGATCTCCTCGTTATGGGGGCGTGGTATAGGAAAAGCGCTATTGAAGGCTGTAATTGAATGGTACCAATCACAGCAAGAAATTGATGGTCTCGTTTCATGGGGCCTTGTGCCCGGATCGAAAAAACTTCTTCAGTGGGCTGGACAGATGCCATATACTATCTATAGAAAGTTTGGTTTTCGAGAGATAAAAAGAGTCCGTGATCCACGTCTTGAACAAGACCTTGCTGATATTGACACAACTTCAGCAAAAGAAGATATAGCTATGTTAAGGGTAATGTTATTAACTCGGGACTGATTTCGCACATAATCCTGCCATTATCTTTTAATGAAGATTTTTAGTAGAATTGAAAGAATTTCCTAATATCATTTTATCCATTTTTAATGAGTTTAAAAAAAAAATGAAAAAAATAACCTCTATTGACTTTCACTCAAAATCAAATTAGCTAATTCTTCATTTGTAAGTCTTTTTCTGACAAGTTTAGGTTTTTCGTTAACAATTAATACTTCTGAAGGCATCGTACGTAAATTATAAACTCCACCCATAGCATAACAATATGCACCTGCATTTTGTATGGCTAGATAATCTCCTTCTCTAATCTCGGACATATCTCTTTGTATTGCAAAACAATCTCCATTTTCACAGATGTTTCCGCATATATCATATTTCTTTAATTCACCATCAGGATTAGATAAATTAAGAATATGATGATAAGCTTCATAAAACATAGGTCTAATTAATTGGGGAAATCCAGAATTTGTACCTGCAAAAAGTCTTCCCCTGTTATTTTTCATAGTGTTTACCTGAATAACCAAATAGCCAGATTCCGCAACTATATATTTACCGGGTTCAAAACACATTGTAAGTTCCTTGCCATATTCTTTACAAAATCTTGAAAATATTTCGGTAATACCTTTACCGAATGAGCTGTAGTCGATCCTTTTTTCATAGGGTTTATAAGGCACTTTAAAACCGCCACCAAAATCTATAAACTCTAGATCTGGAAAATCTTCTTTTCTCGCAATACTTAGTGTGTTTTTCATGCTCTGGTAAACTTTTTCAGTTTCAAAAATTCCAGAACCCGTATGTTCATGTATTCCAATGACCTTTAAATTGTGTTTTTGAACAAGCTCCTTTATTTTGGGTACATCTTGCATGAGTATTCCGAATTTAGTTAAAGAACCTCCAGTCTGAACTTTCTTATGGAAACCTGCAACTACATCAGGATTTATCCTTATACAAATTTCAGAATTTGGAAATGCTGTTCCATATTTTTCGAGTCTTGACAAGGATCCAACCGTAAATAATACACCTAACTTTTTTACTTCATGCATTTCTTCTTCAGTTATATTATTTGCAGTATAAATTAACCTATCTGTGGTAAATCCTGTTTTTAATGCTAAATGAAGTTCTCCGGGGCTCACGGTATCAAGAAAAGCATTATTCTTACAAAGCAATTTCAATATACCTACATTATAATTTGCTTTTATTGAGTAATATATCCTCAGTTTAGACCATTTGATGAAGTTATACAACTCTTTATATCTTTTTAAAATAAGATCTCCATCATAGATATAAAGTGGAGTCCCAAATTCTTCAGCTAATTGAATTAATTGTTCGTTACTTATAGTTTGTATAATATTTGACGAGTTTGACGAAATTTCTCTTCACCTTGTAATTTCAATATATAATTTCTAAATTATTCAGGATTATACTTCGTTACTAGCTTTAATTTCATCTTCAATTGTTATTTGAATAGAGGATTCTATTATTTTATATTTTTCGAATAAATTATCATTTATTTTTGAAATTAGATTGTTATAAAATTTTCATAAAATTCTTTAACAATTTTTAACAAATTTAATAAAATTAATGGTGATATATTATAAACTTTTTAAGGGTGAATTTTCTTAGAAGATGAAACAAATAGAAATAAGACCATTAAGAGATAACGATAGTGAATGGATATCTCGAGTTATAATTGATAATTGGCATTCAAATAAGGTAGTTGCGCACGGAAGAGTATTTTATGTGGATAAACTTCCTGGATTCTTAGCAATACTCAACGATACGAAATTAGGACTATTGACCTTTAATATAGAAAATAATGAGTGCGAAATAATCACACTAAATAATTTTAAAGAGAATATTGGAATTGGTTCCGCATTATTAACGGAAATTGAAAAATATGCCGTCTCTAAGCAATGCGATCTGTTATGGGTTATTACTACAAACGATAATATTAATGCTCTCCGGTTTTATCAAAAAAGAGGATTCAAAATAAGAAAGATTTTTCCCAGTGCCATCGAAAATTCAAGAAGATTAAAGCCAGAAATTCCACAAATTGGGTTAAATAATATTGAAATAAGAGATGAGATTGAGCTTGAAAAATATTTATTTCTTAAAAAAAAAGAGAGAGATAAACGAATAAATGCCATCCTCTTTAATCCTACTATTGATGTAATTTATGAAATTGAGAATTTTTATGTTGGAGGTACTTTTAAAGCCAATAAAAAGACAACATATCCCGTTGGAAAAGCCATATCTTTCTCTCTAGGCGCTAAAGAACTTAGCCAAGATAAGAAATATATTAAAATTCTCGCTTGTATTGGTAAAGATGATACTCAAATTTATTCACATTTTTTATTATCTCAAAATATAGATTATGAATTCGTAAAAGTCGAAGGAAAGACGCGTTCAAACAAAACTATTAACGATCCAATCATGAAAACAACAACACATATTAGAGAAAAGGGATTTGAATTAAATACTAACATCTTAGAGCACTTTATTAAGCTTATTAAAGATAATATCGAAACAGATGACTTCGTGGTATTTTCCGGGTCGATTCCGCCTGGTGTCGATGAAGATATATATTATAAAATGATAAACATTTGTAAAGAAAAAAGAGTTTTGACTATTCTCGATTCTAATGGTCCAGCCTTAATAAACGGAATTAAAGCAAATCCCAATATTATTAAACCTAATCTTGTAGAATTATCTCAAATTCTTAATAATCCTAAATTAAATGAGCTTAATTTGTCTGATATTACTGTAGCCTGCAAATATTTGGTAAATCAAGCTAAAAATTTGCTTAATAAAGAATTAAAAATTATATTAATAACTTTAGGAAGTAATGGGGCAATTTTATTAACGAAAAATTTAGTTTTATATGGAAATGTTATTGTTAATAATGTCATTGACACAGTTGGCTCTGGAGATTCGTTTTTAGCGGGTTTTGTTTTAAATTACTTTTTAAAAATAGACTTAAAACAATGCTTTAAATATGCTATAGCATGTGGAGCAGCGAATACCATAATACCAGGGCCAAATATCTTTAATAACAAGGATGTAAAAACCTTGTTAAAAAAAGTAGATATAATGGAATTAAGCTAAAATTGTTTTACTTTTAGACGGATAGATCAAATTGTATTTTTTAGAAGATAAAATGTATCATCAATTTAATTTTATCTACTAGACCAGTTAGGAGGTGGATTACAATAAGTACAAACCCTCCCTATACCCATCATTTTATGCATTTTTCTGCCGCAACCTGGACATTTACTCGGTTCCAATGGATCAATGGAAGATGATCCCCTTGTGCCATTAAAGCCTGAGGAATAAATAGATTTTGATGCACGCTCCGTATAACCACATCTAGTGCAAAAGAACTTAATAGTTCCAGACTTTTCAAGAAGCAGATTTCCACATTTTGGACATTTTGTAAGCATATATATTCTACCTAATTATTTTTTCCATCCTTTTACAATTATTTAAATATCTTAATTGAATTCTTGATTTTATTATTGAAGATTATTTAAATAATTTACTGATCTGACACACACTTAGGATATAGAGGATATTGCGCTTCAAATGCGCAATCGTATGTATCGACTAATACTTTAACTCAAGAACTTGGTATCTTTAATAAATTATAATTGAATTAAAAAAGATTCTCTTCTACAATAATTGTATCTTCTCTATCGGGACCAATTGAAATCAATGCAATTTTAGTGTTTAATTCCTCTTCAATCGCTTTAATATATGTTTTCATTGTATCTGGCAATTCATCGTAACCTTTCAATGCGATTCTTGACCATTCCTCCCTAGATCTCGGTTCCCAACCATCGAATATTTTGTAAATAGGTTTACAATTTTCGATTATTTCAGACTGTATTGGCCAGCTTTCGAGAATAATACCGTCTAATTCGTACGCAGAACACAATTTTATTGGATTTATTCCTTCCAAAGCATCTAAAAGAGTAATGACAATTTTATCTATTCCATTAATCATTATTCCGTATTTTATATTAAAAAGATCTAACCATCCCACTCTTCTTGGTCTACCAGTAACAGTGCCATATTCATGACCTTGTTCTCGAATTCTTTCTGCTGTTTTATTATGTAACTCAGTTGGAAATAATCCGCCTCCAACTCTTGATGTGTAGGCTTTAATAACCCCAACAATTTTCCCAATTTTTTTTGGAGGTATGCCAGTTCCTGCACATATACCAAGCGCATTAGCATTCGATGAAGTTCCGTATGGATACATGCCATGGTCAATTCCGAGTAATGTTCCCTGAGCTCCCTCAAAAACTACTTTTTTCCCGGAATCAATAGCTTTATTCAAATAATAAGCTGTATCAATTACATAAGGTTTTAGTTTTTCGCCGTAAAACTTATATTCCTCGTAAATAGAATCTAAATCAGTATCCCAATCTGGATTATAAACTTTAATTAAATTTTTCTTAATTTTGTATAGCTTTTCTAGTTTTATTTTTAGTAATTCTGGATTAATTAGATCGAAAACTCTTATACCCCAACGACCAGCTTTATCAGAATAAGTAGGACCAATACCTCTTTTAGTAGTGCCTGCGCTATATTTTCCTTTTGAACTTTCTTCGAGACCATCTAAATCCCGATGGAACGGAAATATAATATGAGCAGTCGAACTTAATCTTAAATCAATCTTTTTATCCAATCTTTTTAAATTATCGATCTCTTCTAGTAAAACTTTAGGATCAACTACGCATCCATTTGCAATAACTACTTCCTTCTCTAAAGGAGCTCCCGATGGCATTATTTTGAATTTATATTTAACTCCATTGCAAACGACTGTATGACCAGCATTATTCCCACCATTATATCTTACAACAATATCGGCTTTCTGCGATAAGAAATCTACGATCTTACCCTTGCCCTCATCTCCCCAAGACAACCCTATTACTGAAATTGTATTAGAATTATTTGAAGTTTCCTGCATTTTAATCTCTATATGATATTATACCTTGAATGTTCAAGTTAAAAATTTGAACTTTTAAAATCTATTTTTTCTTACCAAAAAGGATTATTCATAAAAGTTTAAAAAACTTTTCTGTTCAGAAAATAATATCTTGATAGTATTATTGCTTAACAAAGAAATCGTTAAAAGAATTGAAAGCGGCCGTTCATCTTTAATTCCATATATAGTATATCAAAAATATTTAGATTATTTAAATAAAGAAGAGGAAGAGCTTAACAAATTAATTATTAAAAGAATCGAAAGCTGTAATTTAATCAACAATAGGTATTTAAATTCTTTAAACCAAGAAGAGGTTGAAATTATTTTTTCCGACCCATATTCAAATTTTAGAAAAAATTTGTCAAAAGCGTTGGAAAACAAAGATTCTTGGAAAAAGGAATGATTTTTATAGGTGATTTTTTTTTAATTTACATAGACTTAGAGTTATAAAATTTTAATTATTTCTATAGGTGATTTTTTTTAAAAAAACCAACATTTCCATTCTCTTCGATTTAAGTCATAAAGAGCTACTTAATGTCCAAGAACATGATTTTTCTGAATTTTTGAGTCTCCTAAAATCTTTAAATTTAAAGATCAAAAAAAATGAGGGTAAAAGTTTAACACAAAAATTATTACACGATGTAGACATTTTAGTTATTGGAAATCCTATTAACAACTATTTCTCGAGTATAGAAATTAAAACTCTCATTGATTTTGTAAGAAAGGGGGGCGGATTATTATTAGTAAGTGAATATGGTGCTGATTATCTTCAAAGAACTAACTTAAACGATATTTCGGGCATCTTTGGCATTTTTTTTAAAAAAAATATCATTAAAGAATATAATAAAATCAATCAAAATTGTTCAAGTATTTTATCTATTCAAGATTTTGAAAAACATAAAATAACAAATCAGTTAAGGGATATTGTAATTGGAGGATCTTGCTCTTTATTTTTAAACAAAAACTCGAGACCTCTATTAAAAACAAATGATAATTCTGTTTGGTCAGAAATTTATAATAATTCGGCAAAACAATGGTCTAAAGATGAAGAAGAAAAAAGGCAAATTATCGCGGCTTACACTGAATACGGGCGAGGTAAAGTTGTAGCTTTAGGAGATGTTGATATATTTACTGACGATCCTCATATTGGCATAAATCAACTAGATAATCGTAAGTTTATTTTAAACGTATTAAATTGGTTTACACTACCGGTAAAAGAATCCGATGTAATGTTGTGGACATTGAATCAATTAGGGGCAATTCAAAACGAAATAAAAGAAATAAATTCTAAAATCAACAATATTATTGAAACTATGACAATCTTAGAGCGTAGAATTAGTTCAATAGAAGAAGTAGAAAATGTTGAAAAATATAAAAAAAACGTTGACGAGGAACATACAGAAAGAGAAATATCTTAATATTTTACTAATTCTTATTTTATTTTATTTCCAGTTATTACATATGATCCTGCAAATTTTTTAATGAAAGGCAATCTCTCAAAAAGTTCAGATTCTAATTTTTTACTAATTTTCTTAAATTTACTAAAAGCGAAAAATGGTATATATCCAATACGAGATATTTCGGTAATTTTAAAATAGTTTGATAAAATACTTTTTATAGATTTTATAGAAAAAAAGAATTCATTTGGTATTAATAAATCCTCTCCTGTATCTGGATCTATTCTATGTAAAAAAACTCCTTTCTCCTTTTGCATTTTTCTAGCGTACAAATATCTATGTGGGTTTAATTTATTTTCATCTGATATTATTAGATTTCCTCTTAATTTAAGGTTATTGTAAGAATGTTCAACAAATTTCTCTTGAGGGGTTATATGAGAGATTGCTTGACTTGCCCAAATTAAATCATATGTACCAAACTGTTTAAAAACATTTTTTAGTTCAAATTTAACATTAATTTTTATGTCTAAGTTATTATTATAATAGTTTAATCTTTTTTCTGCAACTGTTATATATTCTTTATTAATATCTATTCCTAAAACATTTGCACATAGAATTCCACATATAATAGCATCAGATCCAAAACCACATCCAACATCCAATATTTTTGTACCCTTTTTGATTTTTTTGGCAAGAGGTATTATTTTTGATATTTTTTGATATGCTACATAATCAAAATAAGCTTTATCTTTAAAAGATTTTTTAAGCCACTTTTTTATTACATGAGCGTCTTTTTTTCCATATATCTTATCGCTCTTTATCACTTCTTCCCTAATTAAATGATATATTTCTAATAACGAGTTGAAAATATCTGATAATTGATTACTTAACATGTTTTTATTAAAAATATTTTATCTCTCTCAAAAAAAAGGTATTCAAAACATATTCAATTTCAATAGAAATATCCACAAAAGATTCTTCCTTAATATCAGAAACATTAATTTTCACTATATTACATGTTACTTGTCTCATTGTTTTTTTCGAAAGTACTGTTTCAATAATTCCACATACAATAAATACATATTTATATGCTTCGATGCATATTTAAATATGAATTATTTAAAAGGTGTTGTAAACCAAAATGTCAATTGATTTTGAAAAAATCTATGAAATAATAGATAAAAATTGCGTTGAAACCAATTCAGAAAGGTTGAACGATCTCTATTGTAAACCTATTCTAGATGAAACGAGTATTACACCATTAACTGCAGTTTCTCCTAAAAACTACGAGCAAATATCGAAATTGTTTAAATATTTTAGAACTTTGAATGGCATCAATGTGGTTGTCATAAGTAGTCAAACTACGCCTAAATTTTTGAACGATACAATAAGTTCTGAAAATACAATAATAGTCGATTTAAAAAATATGAAAGAAATTCCTTTCGTTAACAAGAGAAATCGAGTGTGCGTAGTAGAACCAGGTGTAACATGGGCAGAATTGGTCCCTAAGTTAAAAGAGCATGGCATGCGTCCATTGGCCCCTTTCCTTCCGAGACCTGGAAAGTCTGCTTTAGCTTCAGTTTTAGATAGAGAGCCACACTTAATCCCGAAAAAACAATTTGACATATCAGATCCCCTATTATGCATGGAAGTTGTATTTGGAAACGGCGAAATGTTTAGAACTGGAGAAGCCGCAGGACCACAATCCATTAAAGAGAATAGAAAATTTGGTGGTGCGTTAACCAATCCACTTGGCCCCGGTCAAACGGACATTTTTAGGTTAATTCAAGGAGCTAAAGGTTCATACGGTGCCGTAACTTGGGTCTCTATGCAGTGCGATTTAATTCCTGAAAAACGAGTAGTAAATTTTATCGAGTCTGATTCGGTTGAACCATTAACAGAATTCATTTATTCCGTCGTTAGAAAGCGTTGGATTGACGAAGTTTTTATTTTTAACGATAATTTGTTTAAAGCGGTTTTTCCTTCAATGAATGGAGCTGTAAAAAAATATATTTTGATTTATGCAATCAACGGATACGAAGAATTCTTTCCCGAAGATAAAATCTCTTACCAAATGGAGAGTTGTAACGAGGTTCTTAACGAAATAGGTTTAGAGGTAAAAGATAATGTCGCAGGTATAACACAAAAGGATGTAGAACCAATTCTTGACGGTAACTCGATTGATCCACACCCAAAATACTCTGACAAAACTATAGCAACCGATGTTTTTTATAACACTACGCTAGATCGCCTTCAAAATCACATTTCTGGTGTCGAAGAAATTCTTAAAAAACGAGACTTTCCATCAGATCGATTAATGATTTACATACAACCAGTTATTCAAGCTCGCGCTACGAATGTGGAATTTTCGCTTATTGCAGATAGACCTGATTCTAGCAATCAAGATTTTTCTCTTAAAAATGTGAGAGATATTTGTAAAGAAATTGCTCAGTTTGCTGGTTCAATCAGGGGCTTTTTCTCTCGGTCATATCCATTGATAAATAGTGTTGCTTTCACAGATAAAAACGAAGTATTTCAAGAAGGTTTGCGAAAATTAAAAAGAATTTTTGATCCAGATAAAATACTAAATAAAGGACAACTAATTTTTTAAATACTTATGGAGTTGAGAAATATAAAATGGAAAAAAGTAAAGAGCTATTAGAAAAGCATGAATTTGAATATTGGACATGTGCTCGCTGTAGTTTGTGTAAATGGCCACCTCTTGCTCTAATAAAGTCTGCAAGATTTGCTTCTGTGTGTTGTTCAATGGATTATGGGCAATTTCACCCGTGGTCAGGAGGTGGAAAGGTAGTAATGGGGGCTTCACTTTTTTTTAATAAATTAGATAAAAAAATTACTGAGCAAATGAGAGATGCAATTCTACAATGTTCTCTCTGTGGAGCTTGCGATGTCTCTTGTAAATATTCTACTAATATGGAAGTTCAAGACACGATTTTTGATTTGCGACGTTACATGGTCGAAACAATAGGAGCGCATCCCATTCATAAAAAATACGCTGAAGCTGCTGAAAAAAATAACAATCCTTACGGAGAACCTCACGAGAATAGACAAGATTGGATTAAAGAAACAAATGCTAAGTCAAATCCTAATTCAAAAACATTATTTTTTACGGGATGTACAGCGTCATATAGGCAACAGGATATGGCCATAGATAGTGTCGAAATTCTTAATGTTATAGGGAAAGATTTCCAAATTTCTAAAGATGAATATTGTTGCGGGTCTCCTATTTACAGAAACCTCTTATCACATATCACGACCCATGTCATCTAGGAAGGGGATCAGAGCCTTTTGTCCCAGAATGGAAGGGAACCATGAAGAAAGTATACAACCAGATAAAAGTATATGAGCCACCAAAAATCTATAGGCGCGGGGGGAAAGGAATATATGACGCGCCGAGAAATGTCTTTAAAAAGATGAATAAAAGCATCGAATTCGTTGAAATGTTTCGAATAGCTGAATATGCGTATTGCTGTGGGTCTGGGGGTGGTGTTAAAGCAGCTTACCCTGAAATGGCAATTCACACATCTACTGAGCGTCTTGAAGAAGCAGAATATGTCCTTAACGAAGCAAATAGCAGTGAGGATGTAGAAAAAATTATTGTGAGTGCTTGTCCCTTTTGTAAAACAAATTTGGAAGATGGAATAAAAACTACAAAAAAAAAAATCAAATATATGGATATAAATCAATTAGTATCAAAAATGATGGAGAAATGAGTAAAATCGAGATAAAAGAATTAGTATCATCAATGGGAAAAATTGTTGGAGAGAGATATGTAAGTGCAGATGATTTTCTAATTGACAACTACGCTTATAACTGGAATGCCGACAATCTTACTGGTGGTAAATCAAAATTCGCATTCAGACCTATTAGTGTTGTATTGCCTGCTAACACTAATGAAATCGTTAAAATTGTCAAATTCTGTAACGAAAACGGGTTGCAATTCAAAGCACAGAGCACAGGATGGGGAGTCCACAATACTGTTGGCAAAGAAGGGGGCGTTATTCTTTTAGATTTGAGAAGAATGAATAAAATTTTAGGGATTGACGAAAAAAACATGATAGCTGTTGTGGAACCGTATGTAAGCGGAGCGATGCTCCAAGTAGAACTGTTTAAGAAAGGATTGAACTGTCATATTTAAGGATGTGGCAGTAATGGTTCTCAATTAGTCACAGTGACGAGTATGGTGGGTCAAGGTTGGACTGGGATTTCGACGGGTTTTTCTAATAGAAATATATTAGGCGCAGAGTGGGTTATACCCAATGGGGATGTGTGTAAAGTAGGATCGTGGGGATCTTTTAAAAATGAAAATGAATTTGATGCTTCCGAATGGTTTTTAGCAGATGGTCCTGGTCCCAGTATTCGTGGAGTATATAGGGGATATTTTGGTGCTTTTGGAGGTATGGGTGTGTTTACTAAAGCAGCTATTAAGTTATATCATTGGGCTGGACCGAAAAAATTAGAAATAGAAGGTCGTACGCCTGCATACTCGCTGAAAAAACATAAAATACCTCAATATTCTATTTTTTACTTTATAGATTGGCATGATTGGGAGGATTTTAAAAACGCTGGATACTTACTTGCTCACTCGGAAATTTGCTGGGCTCTCTGTAGAATCGGTGGATTTATCACGGCTTTAGGATCCTCACCAAATAATTCGGAATTTTATAATAATAAAATATTCCAGGATATAATTAAAGACTCGAAATATAATTTAATGATTATTACAATGGCAAATAATAAAAGAGAATTTGAGTATCATCAAAAAGTTATAAATTCAATTGTTGAAGAAACAAGTGGCAAATTCAACGAAATTGTTAAGCTTAAACCTCTAGCAGCGGCTGGTTTTATGGCAATCTCAAAACAATGTAATACAATGCGCGGAGTCTTTCGTGCAGGCGGAGGATTTTTCACTTCCTTAGGCGCTCTTGGAAGTTGGGATTGGTGTGTTGAAGGGGCTAAGATTGGGGAAAAACTTAAACAAAAAATTATTGATACTGGTGGACTCGTTGACGATGGTGCCGATAATGTTTGGGGCCTCCCTTATGAAGAAGGTACGTTCTCTCATCTTGAAGAACTTTACATGTATGACATCACTGACCCAGAATCTCGTAAAGCATCAGTAGAATATCTTAAATCCATTGTAGAGGCGTCTAAAAAGTATTCTCTTGGTTTAGGCCTTGGCACGGTAGATAGTGAAGGCAGCGTAATGCACAATATCTTTGGACCTATTGCTTGCAATTATCAGAGATGGTTAAAAGCGATTAAACAGGAATTCGATCCTAATACTGCTTCAGATCCGGGCTTCTATATAGATCCAAAGTTAGTCAAGGACTAAATTGGAAATGAAAAAAAAATATAAGGTAGCAAATTAATCTTTGTCGACAAAATTGTTCTCTCTGTTTGCTTTTTTGTTTTGTTAAGATCATATTTATTGTATCTTTTTTCAATCATGCAAATTGGATTCTTTTCAGGTCTTAAAGATACTGAAAAGTTGGCGCATTTATAAATAAAATCGATCATCATTCTTCTTCTTTTAGTTCTTATTTTTGTCGTTAGTTATGGGTTCATAGTTCACTAAGATTATTTTGCTACCACATAAAAAAAAAAATAAAATAAAATTTAAATAAATTAGTTTATTGATTCTACTACCAAAGTAATATCAATAAAAAAAATGGGTGAATTTAAAGAAATGTTTTGCAGTAAATGTGGTCAAAAACTTCCCGAAGATGCTAACAGTTGTCCTTATTGTGGAAACACTATAGTGAGAACTTCAAATAATCAAACTCAAGCTACAAAGATCATTCAACAGAGTTCAGAAACACATACCCAAGCTCAGATACAACAAGCAGCTCCTACTTATCCGTGTCCAAGATGTGGTGATACAGCACCTAAAGAAAAAGCCTATAAAGTCTGGATACAAATAATATGCTGTCTCCTTGGAATTGTTATAGGATTGGTGTATTACATGTTAAGACATAAGTGTGTAAAATGTCTAAAGTGTGGGAAGATTTTTTAATCTAAAAAAGATCTTAAGAGATATCATTAAGAGCCTAATTGATGTATATTAAAATACCTGCCTATTAATATAAAGAAAATGGCAAAACCCACAAATAAAATAGAGAAAGGGCCTACTCGAATAACTGAAAATATTTGGTTCTATCTTTTTGCTCATCATAATAAAGAGCAGATTAATAGATTAATACACTTTAAAATATTTAGTAAAGATATTTATTTGTGTGGTCGATGTACATTCAAATATATTGGAATAATAATAACACTTCTAATGATGTTCTTTATGGGGTATACTTCTCAAGTATTATATAAATATCCAATGCTTCTTTTTTTAGGTTTATTTGTATTTCCTGTGACTAGCTGTTTTGCGTGGTTATATCAGTATCTCACTAAGAATGATAATCCAAGAATTATTAGATATGCAACTGGATATATGGTAGGAATTAGTAAGGCCTTTTTGTTCGGGTGTATAATTTGGTTAGATTTATTTCTATTTTTTATTTTCTTTTCGCTAAATTTTCTATATATTGGTGTGTTAGCTATAATTATATATATAAAAAAGGAGATTTAACGTCCTACATGGGAATACCCAATTGAAATCACCTTTTAGCTTTTTTACATTAAATAAAATAACGAAACCTAATAATTGTACCTTACTTCTTAATAATAATCTTTTTTCTCCTATATTTGTAATGGGTATGTTCCATACTTTTTTGTTGCTTCAATCATCCATTTTAACCTTTGTAAACTCATCGCTGGATGTGAATTCGATGGAGATAAAATATAACCTCCTCCAAGACCTAATATTTTTATGGCATACTTTACAGCATCTTCTACTTCCTCTTTTGTACCATCCACTAAAACATGCGATGTATCAATATTACCTAATAAGCAAATTTTATTTCCTACTTTCTTTTTGACTAATTTCAAATCAACATAAGGAGGTTCGAGACAGTGGAGCGCATCAAAACCACATTCAACTACAAAATCGAGTAATGAAGTTATATCGCCATCGCTATGGAATATAATTTTACCTCCCCACTCATGCACAGCTTCGGTTACTCTCTTCAAACTAGGTTTAACGTACATATCGATATATTTAGGATTTAGTAATGGCCCAGATCTAAAGGCTATGTCCCCTCCTTCAAAAAATACTTTCGCTCCTAAATCAGAATATATTTTAAATAATCCTATTACAAATTCGGTTGTTTTTTGAAAGCGTTCTTGGATTAATTTAGGATTTTTTCTTAAGGCTCTTGCAAAAGCGTTCATACCCATGCCTTGCCACACTGGAGGCCAAACCGATGCGTAGTCGTCATGTGCTATAAGGTAAATGTCATTTTTAAATTTTTTACATCTACGCATGATTGTTTTGAATAATTTTTTTGCACGTCTATAAATTTCTTGCACATCAGATTCGGAAAAATGGTCCCAATTTTCCCAATCTTTTTGATTTTTTATCATCCCATCTATGTAATATGGAAAAATATTGCCATCATTATTTACTATTTTATAAATTCTTCCAAAAACATCAATCATTCTTGTTTTACTTTCAAATATGAAGGGAATATACCCCACACCACATACATCGTAACCTATTACAGCTGCAGCCTCCATTACTTTTGAAAAAATATTGACTTCAATGTCGCCTACTATTCTATTTATTCTCTCAACCCAATCATCAGGATATTGTTTTTCTAACTCGTCAATAGCATCAAACGCACTTCGGGGAGGCTTTCCTAAAATCTCATCGCAGACATTTCCGTTTACAGAAACGGCGAGTGTTGGCACTCGATCGACGGGCTCACGATTCAATGCTGCCCAAACTCTTTCTTCACTATTCATTTTCTATTAAAAATAAAAAATTATTATGTAATATAAAAATCGGTCTAATAATACTAATTAAAATTATTAAATAATAGTAATCGAAAAATTATAAGTTAAATGATTACCTCAATTAAAAGAAATAAAATTAAAATATTGAGCTCCTGTTTTATCTATTACGCAGGCTGGAAAACTTTAAGTCTAGAATACAACGATTTCAGCTTTTTGGGGAACTTCCGAGTTTTTTTAATTAAATTATTGACTTTTTTTTAGAAAATTCTAATCTTATAGGAATTTTTTTTTAGCTTTTTTAATTTATTCAAACAAATAAAATAATATAAAATGATGTTATAATCAATTAGTAAAAAAAACGAGAAACAAATTGTTAGAAAAATTGACGACCAAGTGTCAGTAAGGCTTTCAGAACCTCGGATACAGCCTTTGAGCTTATCAGAGTGGAACGAAGAACTGCAAGAAATTTGGAGAAGAGGAGGCCAAGATAAGGACGAGTCTATTTCGAACATCATGAAGACGCTCGCCAACCACCCAAATTTAATGAAACGATGGAGAGTATTCGGGAACCATGTACTGTTCAAATCAACACTCCCCCCACGGGATAGGGAGATCCTTATATTACGGATTGGTTGGCTGTGTCGCTCAGAATACGAATGGGCTCAGCATGTAGTGATTGGGAAGCAGTGTAAACTTACCGAGGAGGAAATACATCGTATTACAAAGGGACCTGATGCCTTAGGATGGGATTCCTTTGATGCTACATTGCTCCGTGCTGTGGATGAGCTTTATGTTGACTCATTCATCAGTGATTCTACATGGAATTCGCTTTCAGAGCGCTACACTATGCAACAGCTTATGGATGTGATCTTCACCGTTGGCCAGTATAACTTAGTTTCCATGGCCCTCAATACTTTAGGTGTTCAGTTAGAAGAGGGTCTTGAAGGCTTTCCAAAATAAAATTTTAAAATTATTGTAAAACAATTTAACATATTATTTTTTATAATTCTTTCCTATTTTCCAAGCCTTTCCAATAGTATCTCCAACTTTCAAGTAGCTCTTTAATTTCGTGCCGTATATAATAGGGTCTATCTTATTTATGTCTGGAAATCCATTTGTTAAACATTCCTCTTTAATATATGTTTGAACTATTTCGCCAACGAAAACATCGTGATTAATTGGAAGATTTAATGTTTTTACCAATTTACATTCGAGATTTACGGGGGCTTCTTGTATCATAGGGGCTGTTTGTAATTCTCCGTAAAAAATATCAAATAAGTCTGATTTATCGACTTTTTTTCCCGAATATGTCCCAATATAATCAGTAACTTCAGCCATATCCGCCGATGGGATATTAACGCTGAAAGTATTATTATCTTTAACGCCAATATTCGTGTAATGAGATTTAGCTAGGGACGCAATTATCATTGGTGGTTTAGATTCAATTATTCCACAGTACGCCACAGTAAGAAAGTTTGGTTTGCCATTTACATTAGCACCTACAATTGTAGTTGGCATGGGGAATAAAATACTACTAGGACCTAATTTTTTCTTTGTCATTTAATTACCTCTATTTAATCTTTTTTCTAATCAATATAACGAATATAATTATTTTGAATAATATAAAATTTTTTAAACAATTAAAAACAAATAGATAAAGTTTGTATCGACGACGAAACTAAATTCTTTATTTTTTCTTATATTTAATTCTTAATTGTTATCTTATATTAGAAACTTAAATTACATTAGAGTCATTTTTAATAACCAAGTAATTTTTATTATAGTAAAGTAATCTTTTTGGTTGAAACTAAAAATGCCGTTAAAGACACCTGAAGAATATTTGGAAAGTATAAAGAGAGACTTTAATTTGTACATGTTTGGCGAAAGAGTGAAAGAGTTTTGGAAACATCCAATCATCGTACCTTCAATTAACACAGTAAAAAGAACTTACGAACTAGCTCAAATGGAGCAATATAAAGATTTAATGACTGCAAAATCCCATATGACAGGTGAAATAATAAATCGATTTACTCACATTCATCAGTCTGTAGACGATCTCATAAAGAAAGTAAAAATGCAGAGATTAATGGGGCAAAAAACAGCCTGCTGCTTCCAGCGATGCGTAGGATTTGATGCGGCAAACGCTCTTTATAGCGTAACTTTTGAGATTGATAAGAAATATGGAACTAATTATCACGAACGATTTAAAAACTATTGGATCGAAGTTCAAAGCCAAGACTTAATGGTTGATGGAGCAATGACAGATACAAAAGGCGATCGCAGTAAAAGACCAAGCGACCAAACCGATCCAGACCAATTTTTACATATAGTGGATGAAAATGACGATGGTATTATAGTTCGTGGTGCTAAAATCCATCAGACTGGTTGGATTAATTCCCATAGAGCAATTGTGATGCCTACACTCTCTATGCGCCCCGGAGAAGAAGAATATGCTGTAAGTTTTGGAGTAGACACTGATGAGAAAGGAATTACTATGATATATGGAAGGCAATCGTGCGACACTCGTAAAATGGAAGAAAGTAAGTTAGATATTGGCAATTATAAATTTGGAGGTCAAGAAATATTCGTCATTTTTGACGATGTATTCATCCCTAAAGATCATATTTTCATGAAGGGGGAAGTTGATTTTTCAGGAGAATTAGTAAATAGATTTGCTGGATTTCATCGGCAATCTTATGGGGGATGTAAAGTTGGTGTAGGGGATGTGTTGATCGGCGCTACATCGTTAATAACGGAATATCACGGCGTTAATAGAGCGTCTCATGTAAGAGATAAAATCGTTGAGATGATTCACTTAAACGAAACTCTTTATTGTTGTGGAATCGCGTGTAGTTCTTTGGGTCACCAACGAGAAGCTGGAAATTACGAGATGGATATGCTATTGGCAAATATTTGCAAACAAAATGTGACAAGATTCCCTTATGAAATTGGCCGGTTAGCTGAGGATCTTGTGGGAGGGATTATATGTACATTGCCATCTGAAATAGATCTCAATTCTAAAGAGGTTGGTCCAATGTTAAAAAAATATCTCGCGACTTGCGATGATGTTCACGTAAAAAATCGTTATAAGCTTCTACGCTTTATTGAAAACCTTAGTTTAGGAGTTGCAGCGGTGAGTTATAGAACAGAATCAATGCACGGTGCGGGCTCACCCCAAGCTCAAAGAATTATGATCTCTCGTCAAGCAGATTTAGAGGAAAAGAGAAAATTAATAAAAGAACTCCTTGATATTGAATAAACAATTTTTTTTATTTTTTTTCGCTCTTTTATAAAAGGAATTAGCTTTCTTGTAAGGTAAAATAAGAAATTACAATAGAAATATTATTTATTAAATTAATTTCTTTTAAATTCTATTTTTATCGTTATCAATAAAAATCCCACTCGTGTTTTCTTCTTTAAATACCCTTTTTGCGTTCAGGTCGCCCACTTCGGTCAATTTTTTTTTTTTTTTTAATAACGGAAACGCGATGTTGCTGTGTAGAAGGCGCGTGTCATAGTTATTCTCAGCCCACGTTTGAATATTGGAACAATGCCCCGCAAACTCTTGTTCGGGCGTAATTGAATGCGTTTGATTCCTCACTTCAATCGCACCAGCACCTCGAACGATTCGATTCTGATACAGATGTTTGTCATAGACTTCTGAAGCTTCGTCGATGGAATCGATTTGCTCGAATTTGTTCGTATCGCTTTTAGAGATTTGCAATACCAAACGAATACATTGCAAGAACCTTTGCCCCTTAACATAGATGAAAGTCTTATCATCTTCCAGCTTGAGCGTGAGATATTCGTTCACTTTAAATTCTTTCGTCATTTGGGTTCAACTCGTATTATGTTCTGTCTTATAATAACTATAAGGTGAATTCCCTATTTAATTTTGCATGTATCCTCTCATGATTGTTATTAACAATTTTTAAAATGATAAGATTAGCGAAGCATCAGTCAAATTGCTGGAATCTTGATCGTATTCGTGAATTTTAAAAAATATTTCAATAAAAGTCCCACTCATGTAAATTTATGGAACAATTAATTTACTTTACTCATATCAAGAAAAAATCTTCACTTAAAATGTATCAATTAAAGTTCCTGCTACACCTCTTTCCCAGATTTCTTCCTTACTCATACCAGGAAAAAGATAATGCTCAAAATAATTGGCAATTGTTCTAACTTTACCAATAGAGAAAACTTTTTCAAACTGTTCGTAAAACTCATTTTCATCTAAATCTACTGGTTTGAACTCTAGAGTTACTTTATCTTGTATTGATATAGATTTTTGCTGGAAGGCTTTAACTACCGTTAATCGAGTTAACCACCTTTTAAACTCCCCTAGTGAATATTTACCGTATTTGGCGCAAACATAACCTATAAATTGGTCAATCGCAGTTTTAGTACAAATAAGTTCGTCACGAAGCGAATCTGAACTGCTGTAAAGTGATCTGGATTGTATCCATAGCATCCATTGGGCTTCGGAAAATCCCATCCAACTTCTTTCCCTCCTATCGAAAAGCCCTTGAAATTCCGGGTTATCTCTGGAAATTCCAAATTTTTTCTCAATTCTTTCAAAGTCTATCGGTAAAAATTGTTGATTATTTGCGTATTTATTAATCCAACTTTCTCTAACCCTTATTGCGTCCTTATAGAATAAAAATATGTCGCGCTTAGAAATACCTTCAACTCTTTCCAAATAGTCGAGAATAAGTGCCATAAATTTCTTTTGCAAGTTAAACACACCACCAAATTCCTTAATAAGCTGATTTTTTGGTGAATCCTCACTGACCTCTAATCCGTACTTCTCAATTAGCTTAGTTCGAATTTGGGCACGTGACAGACCTAACGCGCTCATAATAATCATATCGTAAATCGGCAGAGGGGTTATTCTTTTGAGACCTCCTCCTCCTCTTTTAGCATTTAGCCCCATCTCGTGTGTTCGAAGATTTATAAATTCATCGATTTTCTCGCCTGAAGTTGATATACCAGACTTTTCCAAAAACTCTTTAAGCGGAAATTTTTCAATATATTCCGTTTCTCGTTCACCCAATTTACTATTACCATAATGAAGTTCAACTATGTGCCTTCTTGCGTAACTTCTTGATTTTTTTAAGTCTTTGTTATCTAAAAAGTCTATAATTGGGGCTGTTTTAACATTGTCAATACCATTGTAAAAATCTTTTAAGTTCCCTCCATTATCAAACAAAACTCTTGTAATTGCTTGATGTAATTGCAGATATCCTTCTCTACCTACCACACCTTCAGATGCTACATGAAAATGTATTGCCCGGCTAATTTCCTGACGATACCTACCCCAGTTCTTTGTCTCGGACAGCCCACAGTAATACTGTTTAACATATTTGCCATCAGCCTCAAAACAGACTTCAATTAAATATAGATAACTACTGAATCCATTTTTCTTATAGTCATTTAAATCGTTAAAATTTTCAAGAGCCGCCTCAAAGTCATCTTCGTTAAACGAAACGAAATGTCTATCGTGTTCATCTTTTTTTATCAATAAAAATTTATGAATTTTATGGTAGTTTTTCTCCGTTTCAAGCTTAGACATTACTTCTTTAACGGCACCAGTAATCGCAGTTCTAATTCTATTAGCTTTATCAGTATTTCGAGATTTATCAAATTCACTAGTCGCATCTAACCTTTCAGTAATTATCTCTTGAATTACATAATAAATAGGTTCCGTTCCATCCTCCTTTCTGTACCAAGTCGGCGCATTTTTAGCTAAATCGTCAAAGAATTTTTCGAACCCAACCGGATAATCAAGTAATGTATTTTCGTTTTCATAATCTATTATATTTTCTTTGTATTGATCAATAATTATTTGACCTTCTTGCTCTCCTATTATTTCTTTAATTCTTTTAAATACCCTATTTTCAACAGTTGTAAAAACTCCCCCTCTGCCAAATCTATTATTTGTCCCTAATATTGGAGTCTCCCCACTAAAAATATCTGCAACTGAAGTTATACCAATAGTTAATAAATTTTTCCAATTTTCTCGCGTTCCTTGAATGGTTAACTCAACACCATCTTCTTTTTTATTTAGTCCTTGTTCATAGTATTTATGCATAAAACTAGCTAAAAGTAACACTGCAGGAGTTGCTCCTGCAGTAACTGAGGGTATAATTAGGAATACACCGGGGAACAGAGTATCTTCTCCAAATTCTTCAAAAGATCGTAAATATTCTTCGAGTGCTATAGATTCATCTAAAGTAATACCGCCGTAAGATATATGGAAATCGATGGGGGAAAGACCCGTTTTTTCGGAAACCTCGTTTTTAACCTCGTCTATAGTACTTATAGCGGGGAGCTTAAGGTCAAGTTCATTATCTCCAGAACCGATTGTACTTACAAAAGTGCATGTTATTAAACTCTCGTCGGATTGGTCTTGCTCGGTAGAAGCTTGATCTTGGACTGCTGAAATCGCCCCTAAAATTTCGTTGATGTAACTGTTCATAAGCCCGTAATCATTAGAGCCCGTTTTTTCAGATTGTGCCTTCTTTATGTTAAGAACTTCTGCTAACGAGAGATCTCGTGATTTTGAATCTTGAACCAAATTTTTAGAATTTTGCACCATTTCCGCTGGCGGGACAATTTTCTGGTCGTCTGAAAGCGATATTTTGGACAATTCGCACCATAGGTTGTATTCTAATTTCAAAAAACCTTTACAAATTCTTTTTACTCTTTTTTTATTCATCATCATAGATTCTTCTCTCATGTCTTCTATAAGTACAAGAATAACAATATTTACCATATTCAATATGTTCTTGGTTGCATTCAGGACAAATCTTAGTCATATCATCCCAACATTCCTTACAATATGAATAAGGTTCTTTATGACCTTTTCCACATTCAATGCATTTCTTTAAATTAGGATTGGATTGTTTATCTATAAAAAAAACCAAGTTTGTTTTATAATAATCATAATAATACTCAACATCTTCTTCCATTTTTTTAATCTCAGTGTTGATAAATTTCTTAGGCTTTTTCATAAATCTTAATCCTAGTACATTTCTAAGAGTTGTATTAAGTTCCTCATAGAATTTCTGTATAACATTATATTCTTCAATCTCATTACTCAAATGAGGGTATTTTTTTATCATTTGTTCCTCAAACCCTAAAAGGTCAATTTCTCTTACAAGGTAATGGTAAAAAATATCTTTAGCAATATGTTTTCTTATTGATTCTTCTTTTATTCCCATTTTATCAAGAGTAAGTCCAAAACTTCCAAATGGTATAAATTTTTCATTATCTTTATGAAGACCAAAAGTGTCATTGAGCAATTTTTTAATTTTATTAAATCTTGAGGGGTCCTTCTCAAAAAAGGACCTAATTTCTCTACCAGGTGTATACTCTACATTTTGAGAGAACTTCAAATCGTCTATAATTTCCATTTGGTTATATATAGAAAATCTCATATAAATTTCTTCTAAAATAGCATTATAGAACTTTTGTTGGAGTCCTAACAATGTATATAGTGGTAATTCAACATTTTGAGATGTTATATTTTGAGAAGTTCTCTTAAGATTATGTTTTAGGTCAAATTCCAAGACTTTGTAAAATCTTCTAAGAAACTTAAAATCCTTTATAATTCTTACATCTTCTATTAAATTGTATATAGATTTCTCATTTACAAGCTTTTTAGTGTAATTATCTAAAATTTCCTTTGTTTTTTCGATATAAGAAGTTAAATGACTACATTCAAATTGTTCATATATCTCTTTTATAGCTTTATCCCTTACATGATATTTATCCATGATAAGTTTTTCTTCTTTTATTTCTTCAGAAAATTGATTTTGGTAATCTTCTGTACCGTCTTTAAACTTTGGTTCAAAGTATTCACTATTAGAAAACTTAAAAACTATAAGATATATCATTTGTAATATAAAATCTAATTCCTTATCACTTCCCTTACTTAAATCTTCATATTCTTTTTCCAAGTTTTCTTCACAGTATTTAACACATACAAACTTTCCGAGCATTAAAGCTTGAAAATTATTGTCTCTAAGTAGAGGATTAAAAAGTGTTTCTTTCATTGTAGGAATATGAGTATCCTGAGGATAAAATTTTATTGGTTTAGAATATCTGAGACTTTCAAGATCTTCCAAACTAAGAAGTTTATGCTTATTATCATATATCTTAATTAGACCTTTATCTAAAAGATTTTTACAATGCTTACTAATTGTTTGTCTTGTTATCTTTAACTTAGATTCAAGTTGTTTTATGGTATATCCTTCATTCTTGGGGTGTTCAACTAAAAAATCCAAGATTTTTTTACCATTTCTGCCTACAATTTCTAAGGTCACCATGTTAATCACTTTGTTAAAAATAATTTTAGATATTTAACAATATTAATGTCTATTTATTTAATAATTTATTCTATTTCTTATTCATTTTTTCTGAATCATTGTTAAAAATGTATGGGGATTCTTCAAACTTATTTAACAAGCTAATTTATAAGGGTTCATAATAATTCTATAATTAAATTTTAAAATAAAAAGTTAATTAATGTTAAATTTCAAAAAGTTGTAAAAAATATGGAAACAATTGATACTACGGAAAAAGTAACTAAAGATTTAATCAGTGCAGGATATAAAGTCGCAGAAAATAAGAAAAATTCGCATGGAAATCCCCAATTTCATACAAGAGGCGCTGGAAATTCAGTTCCAGATATATTCTTTTGGGATGAGGCTTATGAAGAGGAGATTTTTAACCCGAAGTTTATTCCAAATAAAAAAAACCATATAAGAGCTGGTTTTATAGAGTTAAAAACAGGAGACCATTCAGGCGAATTATGGAGCGGAGTTATCCAAAATACTAGATATTATAGCTATTTCATTACTAATAAGGCTTTTGTCTCTGTGAATGGAAAAAATATTCATAATGTTGATGTATTTCTATTAGGAACTGCTTGGTCAAGAATGGGAATGATCTATAAAGGCGATGAGGGATATCTTCCAAAACCAATAAAATTTTTTTCGGAAAAGTACAATGCTGTTATGATGCCATGTACTAAATTAATTCATAGCTGGCAACGAAAGTTCCAAAAAATGAAAAATCTCGAATTAATGAACGAAAAAAAACAAATCGCACGAAATAAGATGAATGTAGAAACAGGAATAATGATTTCAAAAATTCCATTTAACGAGAATGAAAAAATAAGTTATGAGTACTATGCGTGGATTGGAAATAGGTTCCTTCCTATGTTAGCTAAACAGAATAGACAACCAGAACTTATTACAACACGAGTTAAAGTAATTAATGAAACTGAAAAAGCAATACAAATAGAGACAAAATTGCAAGAACAAACTTGGCTCCCTAAAAGTCAAATAAAATCCGAATGTCTATTTGAAAAAGATGTTTGGGTTAATATTAGAATTCCATTATGGCTCTATTCAAAAAATGGAAATATATTTGGAATCGCATAAAAAAATGTTATAATTCTCAAAAAATTAATTTAAGTCAATAAAATTCAAGCTTTTTTTTCTAATTCTCGTATTTCCCTTTTTTTTTAGCTAAATCTTTGAACCTATCTATGCTAGCAAAATCTATTATTTTAACTTTTTAAAGTAAATGCAATTACGAAACGAAAAAGCATCAATAAAAATCCCATTCCTTAAAATAGTAGTTAGGAGGTAAAAATTCATTTGGATCTACTACAACATCTACTAAATTGAATCCCTCTTCTATGATAGAATCTCGTATTACTGAATCAAGATCTTTAAGTTTTTCAACTCTTTTGCCTTTTCCACCAAAAGCCTCGGATATTTTACTGAAATCAGTGTTTGGGCGATCAACTTCATAATAATCCCAATTAAAGATAAATGATTGAGCAAATTTAATATAACCTAATGCTTGGTTATTCAGCACTACAATCGTGCAATCTAACCCTAATTTCACAATAGTCTCAAATTCACTTAAACCCCCATCCATTAAACTGCCATCGCCAGTTAATAAAATCTTTTTTGGTTTTTTCGCGCCTTGATTAATAGCATCAGCAGCATAACAGGTTCCAATTAACGCACCTACACCAAAACCCGTAGGACCAACTCCTCTAGGTGTTATTATTTTTCTACCTAAACTTTTAACCAAAAAATAAGGTCCAATCCATCGAGAACATGCACTTGCATCAGTTACTAAATAATCATCTTTGGACATATTATCTGAAATTGACTTTACAACTCTTTGAGGTTTAATAGGTTCAGTATTTAACCACTTCTTTTGGTCTCCTTCTTGGTAAAGCTTGCTTTTTTCTCTTAAAAGATTGATGTTTCTTTTTCTCCTTTTCAAGATTTCTTGGGAAGTGGAATAGTTACTATTTTTCAAATATTCTATTATTTTTCTAATAGTTGTTTTAGGGTCTCCGATTATTCCAAGTGGTTCATAATTAAGTCCAATTTCCGAAGGGTCTACATCAATTTGAATCATTTCAGTATTTCTACTTGGGTATTTAAAAAAAGCAGTATCATCTTCTGTTAAGCGATTGCCTACAGCGATTAATAAATCCACTTTTGTTTTAAGAAATCTGTGATTAGGTTTAATACCAAATAATCCAATCGTTCCGAAATGCAAATCATCCTCGGATTTATCTGGGACCATTATTCCCTTTCCTGATGTTGTGGTAAAGACAGGGGCGGAAAGCATTTGCGATAATTCTGCGATTTCATTGTAAGCTCCTGAAAGCACAGCTCCACCTCCAGAGAATATCGCTGGTTGTTTAGATCTCAAGATTTTCTTAACTACTTGCTCAATTTTCTGATCATCAGGAGCAACCCTATTAGCATTAACTGAGTAATCTTCATTTAGCTTCGATGTAAATGCTTTGACCTTTAAATTAGATTTTAAAACATCTTCAGCAATAACTAAAGCAACTGCTCCAGGTCTTCCTGTGGTTGCTTTTTTAATCGCATAAGCTAAGAATCTCGGTAAATTTTCGGGCTCTGTAACATTTTCGATCCATTTTGTTATCGGTTTTAATGTATCGTAAATCTTAATCTCATGGGGGAAGTTTCGAAGTAGTTTTTTTGCTCTTATCATCCCTATAAGTGCGAGTATGGGAGACGCAGAACCTTGTGCTTCAGTTAAAGCGATTGGGAAATTCATAGAACCAGCCGCACCAGCATCACATACGCCTGGTTTTCCAGTGATTCTGCCATATGCGTCTGCGGCAAATGCAGCGTTGCGCTCATCATTTAATAAAACATGTTCAATTCCTTCTGTAGATTTAAAACCATCATATAATGCAAGTGTTAAGCCATCCGGGATTCCAAATACATGTGTAATACCGATATCTCTCAAGAATCTTGCTATTCCATGTCCAGATTTAATCGTATTAGATTCATTCATAGATTTTATCCTTCAATATAAAATTTCAAAATATTCTTATTTTACTTTATGTCTTATTTTCAATATAATTAACAGGACAGAAAATGATATTACTGCTGATCCAAGAGACAATATTACAAATAAAACAGGAAATGCAACAACAACACCTATTAAAGCAGCAATGATTATCCATCCAAGATCCGTAAATTCACGTTCTAAACTACTAACTACACTTCGTCTAATCCTAATTGAATCGCAAAGATTTACCCTTAATAAAAGACGTGCTTCATAGTCAAGCCAAATTGGAGGAATATCTAAACCTTCAAGAGTTAATTGCAAGAATCTTGTACAATCAGCGTCAAAAACATATCCGAGTTTAGCTCGTTCTTCTTTAGGTTGATTTGAAAATTCTATTTCTAATTGATGTCTTTCATCATAGCTCTCTACTGAAATTTCAAAAGCCCGTAATTTAATTTTATTATATTCATTTTCAAGGAATATTATGTCCCCATCTTCTATTCCGATGATATCCATTGTTGTTTTTGGAATCCTACAAATATTCTTTTCCATATCATTTACTTCTGACCGACGAACTCGACAAAATACATACCTATAATTGAAGATACGTCTATGGATAGGAGGAGTTCTTATTCTACTCTTAGAAATAAGGATCTCGTTTCCCTTTTTTAAACCAATCGCATTACGAGCACTCTGATCAACCCTTATTTCCTCATCCTTTAGAAAATCACATTTATAACATCTTACTTGAGTCCTCATCATTCGATACTTATCAATGTATATATCCATTACCTCATTTAAAACTTGAATATAATCCCCTTCTGATATGTCATACTTTTTCAATACATTTGAGTTTAGTTCGCAAATATAATTTCCCTTTGCTTTAGAGCGATCACTTGTACCCAATATTGTTAAATCAGTGCCCTGAATGGGCGTTAAGGTGAAGAAGGAATATATTCGTTCAGAATTGGATTCAATACCATCGAATTTCGGAACTTCGGAAAACTTTTCTGTCAATTTCTCTTTTATTTTTTTAGATCTATCATCATTTTTATCTAATGGAGTATTGAACATTTCTATTGAAATATCACGCCTTTCTTCAGCGTTTAAGAAATTATTTATAATGTATTCTAGCATTTCCTTATGATTGAATGCTTTAAAGCTTGATCCCGTCGCTTTAAGTGCTTTTAGTCGAATGGGTTTATTTTTTTCATCAAGAATAATAGGTTTTTTTGGAACATAAGTATAAAAAGGATACAAATATTCTCCGTTCACTAATTCACAGTGTTCATTTATTTCTTTCAAGTCATAATATATCCCTCGGCTCTCAGTCTTGTCCATAATTTTTAATTGATCTTCAGTTAAAAATAAAATAAATGCTTCTAATTGGGTACCGGGGGAGGGAATTATTCCAGCTGGTACGGCGCCATAAGGAGCAAGATCTGCTAAATAAACAGAATCTACATTTGAACAACTACATTCAATTGCAAAGAAAGTTTTATCGTTTAAATCAGCTCCTTGAAATTTATGTTTTAATTGGGCAGGGTTACAATTTGAGCCATAACTTAATATTCCTATACGTCTGGATAAAGGAGTAACCCCTTTTTCTATACAATATTCTGAAATTGTTATACTGTCTCGTTCTTTAATAATACTTTCATCTAACGGTTTATTATCTTTTATTTTTATCTTAAAGAATTCTCCATCATCATACATGAATGAGAATTTCGCTATTTTTCCCGGATAAACTATAGGTTTTACTCTGGGAGAAATAAAGCCTAATTTTTCAATATCCATTTTTATCTTTTCCTATATTTACATTTGATACATTCAATAATAATAATAATAAAAAGTAGGTTTTATTATATTAATTTTTATTACTTTATGAAAAATGAACATAAAACAACGGTATTTTATTAAACACACTGAAATTAGGGATCTCAAGGAAGGTATCCTAGAACAGTATAATGAAGATTTTGTTAATCTAATTTATGTACGATTAAATAAGAAATTACATTAGAAATCTTATTTATTCACGATTTATTTATTAAAATAAGTTAATTTACTTTTAAGAGTTGTGTACTTTATAAGGTTAAATCGAATTAAAGTTCTCTCTAAGGAAGAAATTGAAACAATCCACTCTGCTACGCTGGAATTATTAGGAAATGTAGGTATAAAAATAGATTGTGAAGATACAAGAGTGTTATTTCAAGACCATGGAGCCGAAATTGATCAGAAATCAAATTTCGTGAGATTGCCAGAGTCGCTCGTTAAAGAACAATTAAAGAATGTTCCTAGCTCTTTTAAACTATATGGACCGGATGGTTCTTATAATTTCGAGGTTAATGTAAATAACACACGTTTTCTCACGATTGGTGCTCCTGTAAAAATGTCTGAGCCCTCTCCTAAAAGTAGGGTGAGAAAATCCGTTTTAAAAGACACTGTAAATCAAATGCGAATTGTGGATAGTTCAGAACATTTATCGTGTTCACAAATAGATTTTTGGCCTGGAGATGTGAAATATACTACGATACATGTTGTATGCTTATATAATTGGATGAAAAATTCCCATAAGCCTTTTGGACATGGAGTTTTTGGTAAAGTGGTTAGTCAAGACTCTATAAATATGGCATCGGTTATTGCGGGAGGAGTAGATGATCTTATTAAAAGACCAAGATTATTTGGCATTTTCAATCCAACCAGCCCACTCCAATTACCTAAAATTATGACAAATGGCCTAGCGGTATTTACGAGATATAAACAACCAACTGTGATCGCACCAGAAGCGTTAGGTGGCACATCTGCTCCTATTACACTCGCTGGACTTTTAACGCAGACTAACGCTGAAATTCTTGCGGGTATAATTCTTTCTCAAATCTACAATCCGAACTCACCAGTATTTTATGGGTCTGTTTCTCATACAACTGACATGCGATCTGGAAATTCTGCAATAGGAGCAATCGAGACAGGACTAATTACTACTGGAATCGCACAATTAGCACAATATTATCAAATACCATCGAGAGCTTTAGCCGGCGTAACTGACTCAAAATGTTTTGATCTTCAAAACGGATTTGAACGATTTCAAACTCTCATGTTCGCAGCTCAAGCAGGTATTAATTTTATTACATGTGCGGGAACATACGAAGCTACGTTATCGGGTGCGTTAGAACTCACTGCAATCGATAACGAATTAGCAGGGATGGTCAAAAGAGCTTTCGAAGGCATTACAGTAAACGAAAAAACCATTGGTTTGGATGTTATAACGAAAATTGCGACAAATACTCAAATGGGTGTGAATTACTTAGGAGAAAAGCATACAAGGAAATTTATGAAAGACGAACTATTTATTCCTAAATTAGTCGACCGGAACCGAAGAGCTACATGGCTGAAAAAGGGAGAAAAGGACATTATATCAGTTGCAGCGGAAAATGTTATACAAACACTCCAAAATTTTAAGGAATACGAATTACCATCTGATACTGAGGCAGAATTAAAAGAATATATGAAAAAAGTAGATGAACGGACATTAGAATTTTATCAGAAAGCAGAGGGTATATCCGCCATCAGTGTGACACTTCCCGATGGCATGGAAATTAAATCAGACAAATTGTAATTATTCTTTTTTATTCATGATGGTATAAAATCTGAACTATTACTGAGATAAATTCTTTTCATTTTTTCTTTCTAAATTTTAAAAAATTGACATTACAATTGGACTAGTAATTATAGGAATTTTGTTTAATAGCGTTTCAAAAATTTCAAGCGATATAATGGTGATTTACGGCACAATCTTTATTTTCATGGCAATAATATGCGAATTTGCTCTTATACCGTTTTTTACAATGGATAAAAAGCAATACGAATTTAAATTTGCTGAATAGTTTAATAAAAAAAAATCAATATTATTTGGATTTAATATAATAATATATTTTTAATATATTATAAAAAATATGGATTTCCTACCTTGCTTGCAATATTTAATGAGATTTTTAATGCTAAAATTAAAAGATAATGAACTAAAATTACTTTACTCGTTTCTTAATTGTGCTTTCAACCGATCTATTTCCCTGTCTTTCTCGTCCAATTCCCTGTCTTTCTCGTCCAATTCAGCTTCCAGCACGCTGACTTTCCGTTCCAGATCTACAACTTTAATCATATTTTCTACGCCTAAGAGCTCCTCTTTATCATCATCAATTCCGCTCTCTTTCTCTAATTTTTTCGTGAAATCTTCAGCGCCCATTTTTATATCATCCACCAAATCATTTATAGGAATTAATCGTGTCTTACTTGAAAGTATTATTATGACTAAGTAATAAATGCAAGTTTTAGTTTTTAAAACTTTGCCCTTCTCTTTCAAGCTAAGCTCCAATATATTGATTCGAATCATAACATTTAAAAGAACCGATAAATTCTGCGTAAAATGTGGAACAAAACTTAAATAGTAAATAGGAAAATTCTTTTTTTTTAATTTTAATATTTAAAAATGGGTATTACGGTTTTTCTTCTATTTGTACCTCTAATAAAATTTCTTTTATTTTTTATCGTCTTTTTCTATCTTTACTTCTATTAAATTATAATCTCTATTACCTAAACCAATTTCCTTAGCAGCTTCCAATTGCAATTCCCATAATTTGGATATCTTCCCATCTCGATTTAAATCAAGTTCTTCCTTCTCTGGATTAAATCTAGGAAGATAAGAAAACCAATCAAATTCTCCTTTTTTGGGAATGTTTTTAACTTCTCCTAAAATTGAATAAGGATTTATCGAGGAGAGATGTACTAAATCGATGCAAGCTTGATCTAAAGCAACTGGATCTAAAAACGAAAGAATTCCAATATCGTTTACAAATGGTACATCGGTACCTTTTCAATTAAGAAAATTGAATAAATCTTCTGTACGATTATCAATCATTGAGAAAAATAAAGCATTTAAAAAATCATTTTTATTTTTTGGTATTTTTGTTAGTTTTCTATCCTTTTTTAAATAAAGATGGAGAGAATGGTAAAGATGTTTTCCGCAAATAAATTTTACAGGATCATGAGAAATTTTATTTATAAAATCTGTAGTAAAATCAAGAATATCTTTTTCTTTTTTATTTGGATTCTTTAATAGATATCTTTTTTTTAAAATTTTAAAATATTCTTTAACTTTTTCATCATTAATTTTAAAAGAATTATGTTTAAAGAAAACGGGGATATTCTTCATTGAGAATTCGAATTTAAAAACAAGACTTTCTTTTTCATTGAATGCATAGATATAATTGAATGCTAAATAACTAAATATCTCTCCAAAATTTTTTAAGATGGAATTAAACCAATTATCTATTTGACAATCCTGCTTTATTTTAGCCATTATTTTATCAGAATAATAGACTTGAATACATTTTAAAATAGTTTCTTTATCGATTATGTAGTTTTCAAAACAGTATCTTCTTAAATAAAAAGTATTTGAGTCCTCTATCATTTCTGGTTTATTAAAGTATATTTGAAAATCTGGATCTATAATAATCCGATAATTAATTTTTAAAATTATTGTTTTTTCTAGATTTAACTTACTTTTTAGAATTAATAAAGCATCTTTTCCACCAGTATTAATTTCGGTTAAGTATTTACATATTTTATTAGCATTAAAAATTTCAATTTTATAATTTGAAAATAGTTTTTTAAACAAACGTTCATAAATCCCATCCATATTTTTATCTTCTATAAAGAAAAATATTTTATCTCTGTGATTCCTTAAACTCAAATAATTAATAAATTGATAAAATTTGTAATTAAGCATAATTACTAATAATCCTATAGTATTAATGAATCTTCAAGGGATATTTGACGATTTTGAAATTCTTCACTAATTACTGCTGGTGAGTGGGTTGCTAAAATAATCTGGATCGTTTCATTTATCTTAAAGATAGATTCAATAAACTTTTCTTGCCAATCTAAGTGTAGTGAGAGTTCTGGTTCATCGTATAATATAATTGGCTCCATTTTATCATGTTCATTAAATATCAAATGACTAAAAAATATAAGAATTTGTTTTTCACCAGATGATAAATCATTAGGTTTAATTTTTTCACCATTTTTTAATTGAAATGCAATAGAATCATTATCAAAGATTGCATTTTTATTAGTTACAGAAAAGAAGTTATCTAAATTTTCAATCAATAACCTAAATGGTTCATATTTCTTTTCTTTTTTAAAATTATTACCTTCTAATATTATTGCTAATTCATCAAGTTTAAGAAATTGAATGAAATTTAATAAGTAATCACTTGCCATATTCTTTTTTTTTTTTACATTTTCTTTCTGATTTTCTAAATTTTTTATCAGATTTTCAAAATCTTCTTCTTCAGGTATTTCAAATTTATCTTTAAAGTAATTTATTTGATTAAAAATACGTTCTTTTGCTTTTCTCATTGAATTTTGGTCAAATTCTAATAACTTGTCTTCAACTTCATTCAGTTTCTTTAAACTTACCATTCTTTTATATGAATTTTGTTGATACTCTGTATCTAATTCTGAACAAAACTTTAGATATTTTTTATAATTCTGAGCTATAAGCTCATCAACATCTTCAATTGGATTAATATAAATATCTTTTATGCTTGTTCTTCTCCTTTTAGGGAATCTATGTGAGAATTCCCTTTCATAAATACGATAATATTTATGTAACTCCTCTTCTTTGTAAGAATCTGAATAAGGTACAAATTCTTCTAAAAATTCTATGAAACCTGGATCATCATAAAATGGATATGGTTTAACTTTTTGCACTTTTCTTTCAATTGATAAAAAAATAGCATTAAAAACTTCATCAAAAATTTTCATTAAATTTAGAATTTTCTTTTCATTGTCTGCAACTCTACGTGAAATTTTATTAAAATTTATTTTAGAAATTGCGTTTTTTATTTCTTCGTGATTAGAGTTTATCTTAATACCATTTTCATTATAAACTTCTATCTTATATTCTTTTCCTTTAATTCTATAATTTAAAATAATATTTTTAAATTGTATCTTTTTTAATTCAAAAAATTTTCCACCAATAATGTAATTGATTAATTTTAGGACGGTAGTTTTACCACACCCATTAAAACCATGCAGTATTGAAACATCGGGATTAAAATCAATATTAAAATTAAATTGGTTGAAAACTTCATATGCTTTAAAAGAAATTAATTTCATTATGATTAATATTATCAAAGAAAAAAAAAGAATTTTACTATTTTTTCAAAAAGAAGATAAAGTTAATTTTAATAATTAGTACTATTCAAGGATGTTTTTTAATGTTTTTTTAAAAAGACTTCTTTTTTTTGCTCTTTAATAATTTAGATCAAAAAACAAATAAAGAATTTTCGAGCTTCGGTACAAAATGCCTAATATTAGTGATACTATTGTTAATACCATTCGTTCTCGGTATAGTTGCGTGGTTTATTGAATTTGTAGGTTATGTTAATTGGGGAATACAATTAATAATATTAGTCATTGTTATATTAGCAGCAGTGAATTTTGGTTTCCAACTCCGCTCTGCTGGAAAAGCACTTAATAATAACGATAAATTACTTGGATTTCGCTCTAAAATTATTATGGCTACCACTTTAACTCTAATTGGAGTAATTTTTATAGGAGTTGGGATTTTGGTTATTGTTGCAGTAGTTACCAGATCTAATGCAGGATTGGATGCAGCAATAACAGCATATATTACTTATGGAATAGTAATATTTATTGGACTTATCCTCCTTAATGTTGCTGCAATATTGGAAATTATAGCATGGGGTAATTTGGAAAACTGTTTCAAAAATAATCTGACACATGATTAAAGAGGAAAGAATTAAGATGTTAATTCTATATATCTATTAAGGTATTTATTTGTAGTTTAAAAATTTAAATATATATTTCTAAAAAATTTATCCCCTTTTTCTTTTTATATATAAGATTCATTTATATTATAATATTTAATAAAAACATTATACAAATTATAGTTTGGAAAAGATGAGTGAATATGGTAATGATAGGAATAATAAGTATGATAAAACAAATGAAAAACTAAAAAATAATAATAATAAAATTTCTTATATAAATCTCTTTAATACAAAAATACAAACTCTATTTAAAGAATATTATAAAGAAACAGGTCAATATGCAAATTGGGGAAAAAAATTAAGTGATGTTTTTATTGAAAGAATTGAGAATTTATTCAAAAGGGCTTACGGCATAGAATATAACCATAAAGATAATTACGAAATAAAGGATAAATGTTTAGAAATCAAAAAAAATGATGAAATTTCCCTATTTATTAAAGATATGATTGAAAATACAGATTTAACACAGATAGAAATAGTAAATGAGGTAGAAAAGTTAGGATTATCTATTAGCAGAAAGGTTGTTGTTAGTGTTTATAGTGAATTAATTAAAAACGATAAAAAAAATATGGTACTTAAAGAAAGATTCCAAAAATCTTCAAAAAAGATAAAATATGCTTTAAGAAATAAAGATTTTTCAGAAAAAGATTGATTAAGACTTAGGACACTTGGATTAAATGAAATTTTTGCTATATACAAGTTCGAAAAAAATAAAAAACCTTATAGAGGAACTAGGATTCTTACTGGTTTTTTTGAATGGCTTGATCTTAAGATTAATAATTCAAGCAAAAATAAAGAAGTATATGAGCAATTATACAATTTTAGAGAAATATGTAATAAAATAAATGATAATGAGGATATCACTAAATTTATTATCTGGAATATAAAAAACACTAATAAATCTCAAAGAGATATAATAAATGATTTAAATTTATTTGGATTCCGTATTGATCGTGATGTTGTAAAAAATGTTGCTAAAAGATTTGTATATTATAAAAATTTAAGAGAATACAATGAGAGATTTCCAATAAATGTAAAGGAAAAGATAAATATAGGAGATTTAAGAGGAAAGAATTTTACTGAGAACGATTGGAAACATTTAAAGATAGATCATCTAAAAAAACTATTTGAAGATTATCGAAATGAAAAAAATAAGGAACCTAATGTTGGACGAAGAATAACTAAAGGCTTTACTCGTTGGATTAATTATAAAATTAATAAAATAAAACAAATAAGATTAACTTTAGATAATAAAAAGAGATTAAATGAATTGAATCATGCAATTCAAACTACTAAAGTTATTAACGATAATCAAGAAATAACTAAATTTATAATTGACAAAATAAATAATACAAATCTATCTTTACGAGATATCGCTAAATCAATAGGCGAATTAGGTTTAAATAATTCTCTCCAGATTGTTAAAAAAATAGCAAAAGAAATTGTTTTTTATAATAGCGAAACTGATTATAATGAGAGATTTTATCATTTTGATAAAATTTCTGATGATATAAAACAATTAATAATACATGATATATTATATACAAAATTACCATTGAACAAAATAGCAGAATTGAGAGGTGTTGCATTTGGTACTGTGCAAAAAATTTCAATTCATGAAATTAAAGATTTTAAACTTGATTTTGTTCACCAAGAAAGGTTCCCAAAAGATATTACAACAGTGATAGGTTTAGAAACTCATAAAACAATAAACAAATTAATCACTAAGCATTTTAAAGAAAAATTTGAAATTCCATATATTTCTGAACCAAAAATTTATCCAAATAGTCAGATGGGAGCAGATGGATTTTTACCCAATGAGAACCAATTTTTACAGAATTTATTAGAAAATTTAAATAATGAATTAAATCTTATGAATGAATTATCTGGAAATTTTGATAATAGTCTCAAGAATATTAAAGGAATCCTTTTTGATTTCACAAGTAATACCTCCGATAGTAATATTATTGATAAAATCTTAAAATATGAAGCTCCCGAATTATTTATTTTTATAGTTGGTACTCAATGGTATAAATACGCTAATATTAAAGAATTACCAATAGAACATCCAAAATTTAATTTAATAAAGTATCTTGATAATGTTAAAATAATAAGTCATAGTCTATTTAAAGATTTAATAAAAATAAGAGGTAAAAATAAAGAATTATTTCAAAAGATTATAAACGCTAATTACTTACAAGATTTAGAAGAATTAAAAAAGATTAACACGTCACTTGATATTAATTTGAATAGTACAGAGGATTTGAGAAATTATTATATCCATAAAAAATTTATAATAAAAAAATTTACAGAATATTTCAGTAATTTAGAAAGATATTACAAACAAGAATCAAAACCTTCCAGACAAGAGATTATTGATAAATTTTTATGAATTATATTCTTAGATTTACTTTTTTTTCTCAATTTTTACTTCTATGAGATTATAATCTCTATTGCCTAAACCAATTTCTTCAGCAACTTCTAATTGAAGCTCCCAATGTCTTGATTTTTTACCGTCAAGATTATAATCGAGTTTTCCTGTCTCTGGATCGAATCTCGGAAGATATGAAAACCATTCACACTTACCATCTTTTATAGGAAGGCTTTGTATCTCGCCCAAAATTGAGTGCGGGTTCATATTAGAAAGATGGGCTAAATCTATACATGCTTGATCCAATGCAACAGGATCTAATGAAGATAAAATTCCAATATCGGGGATAATATTTACATCACTGCTTCCGCAATCACAACCCGGAGTTATGTCAATAGCGTAATTTATGTAATAAATTCTTTCTCTCCCGAAATAATCTACAACTCCTTTCGCGTTATCAACGGTTTGTATTATAAAATCTTCGGAACTCGAAAACCCTATATCTATTACTTTATTTTTGCATATTGATTTACACATATAACAATATCCACACTTATCTTTGGCGTGATTTAATCGTTTTACTTTGTTTTTAGTCAAAGCCTTTGTAGGACAAATTTTTAAACATTTTTCACAGTCGGGAACACAAGCGTTAAAATTAAATTCAAATTTTTTACCATTATGGGCTTGGACTTTACCTCCTTTTGAAACGTAACCAATACCTAAGTTTTTTATGGCACCTCCAAATCCCGAGCCGTAATGTCCTTTAAAATGGGTAGATAAAATTAAAACATCGAATTCTCTTAGTCTCCCCGCAACCAAAACATCCTCAAATATTTTTCCATTAACTTTTTGAATTTCGTAATCAATTCCATCTGGGCCATCTAACATTAAGATTTGAGCTCCCATAGTCTCGTCGGTGAAGCCGTGCTTTAAAGCAATTTCTAAATATTCTTTTTCGTTTGCACGACCGCTATACTCTGTATGAATCCCGCTGTATTCTTCTGGTAAACCCCATCCACATGACTCTGCTACATAAGGAATTCCGTCCAAACTTTTAATATAGTCACATAAAAATCTAATATAAGATGGTCTGAGATATCTCGTATTTTCAAGGGCGCCAAAATGAGTTTTAATTACAACTTTGTTAGATTTCTTTATTTTATTCTCAATATTGAGCTTCTTTAAGGCTAACGGACCCTTAATGCTGGACATACTTTCCTCATGAGTATAAGTCCTCGCTGTAAAAAAGAAAACATCTGACTTCAAACATTTTCACTCCAATAAAATTCTTATTTAAATTGTTCTAATAATTACAACAAATTCCGCAAGACAAAAATATTTTAACATGAAATAATTCTATAATTTAAAAGATAAGTAGAAAAAAAAAAAAATATTCAAAAAAAGTTAATATGGCTCGCTGCCCGGAGTGCGCTGGTAAAATGACTTTTAATCACAAAAGTAAGTCGATGGTTTGTAATTCCTGCGGATTGTCCTTAACGAGAGGTGAACTAGACAATTATTGGAAAAAGATTAGAACTCAAAACATGAGTGACGACGACGAGTTCCAGCGCAAAAAAAATAGAAGAAAGGAATGGCTTGATTGGTACTCCAAATCTAAATCTGAGAAGGAAAGATATTAAATCAGATTAAAACGGAGTTTCAAAAAAATTAATCATTTAGATGATATTCTTCAAAATAAAATAGTAAAATTAAAAATTAAATTTGAACTTCAACTGGAATATTTCTTTTGAAATATATCTTCCAATAATTCCGCTAATTTTACCGCAGGTATATCCAAAAGGGTAATTTCTAGATGCCTGCCTCGTTGTTCATCTTCAATTCTAGCGGTTTTAGACGCGATGGCTTTTAGATCATGTAATCGCCTTACATATTTTCTAAAACTCATTTTAACGTGTGGTTCGATGTTATAATTTTCACACGCTACTAAATACTCTTCATACGCATCATCAACTAATGTAAAAGGTGTATCGTTATTAGTTAGTGATTTTACAATTCCGTACAAGCCTAAAAGCTCTTGATCTTTTAATTGGTCAATGATATCCGCCCTAAATGTTGGATATACCTCGTTTGAAGCCTCTCTTATTACATCTGCGGTTATGCGATTTAATCCTTCCTTATCTACGAATAATCCGCTTTTTCTTAGAATCTCAATCCCATGACGCATGTTCCGATTCTCAACGACGATTTGTGCGATCATTGTCAAGATATCATCATCAACGACGTTCTCCTTAATTGCGAGTTCACTCCTATATTGTAAAATCAGAAAAGAATCGTCAAAATCGTAAGGGTTAAGTTTAATTTTATCGTTTAACCTACTTAAGATTCTCTCTGTTTCAATCTTCATCCAATCGTTAATTCTCGAAACTAGTAATATTGAAAGCTTTGCGTTCTGATGACCAAATGTTTCCGCGATATCCAAAAACGCCAAAACTTCTTCAGGATTTAAAAGATGAACCTCATCTATTATTAAAAACATATAACCATCGTTTCTGACGAGTTGAGTCAATATAAGTTTTAAAGCCTCGTCGTCAGAAAAACCTCTTCCAGAACCATGAGTATATTTGGCTAATAATTCTCGAATTATCTTGGATTTACTCCTGAAATTAATACAATTATAATATTCAATGAAAAGATTTGTATCTTTTTCTAAAGCAATCGTTTTAAAATTTTTTCCAAAATACCTCGCCACAACTGTTTTTCCCACACCACCGCGCCCCAACAACAGACAATTAATCGAAGGCGGCTCGGATTCGTCCAAGATTCTTCTAAAGTTAAAAATTAAAGTTTTTAAAACTTCGTCCCGACAATATAATAACTCTGGCACGTAACTTAAATCAAGAGAGCCTAGATTCTTAAAAACAGATTTTCGGTCGAATTGTTTTCTAAATTCGTTTTCGTCCATAGTGAATCGTACGATTAATTTTTATTTCATATACAAAATATAAAGTAATTCTCGAGTTAAAATTCTTTATGTTAAAAAAAAATAAGAATTAATAATAATATTTTTAATCGTTTCTATGAATGATATAATCTTCTGTGGAATAATCTATACCTTCAGCTTTTATTTCAAGCAATTTAGCAGCTTGTTGCTTTATTGAAGAGCTATTCTCAACTTTATTTGCAGCAAACGGGAATACCTTACAGTTAAGGTGGTATACAATTTCTTCCGGTTTTAACGCTCCTTTTGTATCTTGTTTATTAGCCACAATTAAGACCTCTGCGTGTGGAATTATTCTATCAGTCAATTTTATCATCACTTTACTTTCTTTTACATTTTCTTTAGTTGAATCAAGTACCAAAATAACAGCATCAGAACCTAATAAATATTTAGACCATAATTTTTCTTTTAAATCACCTTGATCAGGAATGTCCCAAAGCAAAACCGGTACTCCAAATAATTCCGTTTCGTGCGTTTCCAGATTAGTTGTTTCTTCGTATTCGCTCGGAAGGCTTCCACTCTTGATCATTTCACAGATAGATGTTTTACCAACCATATCATATCCGATTATACAAATTTTAGCAGGTCTTAACATCAAAAGCTCTTTAGTTATTGAAGAACACTCATCTTCTAAAATCTTTTTCTTCTTCTCTGATACCCCACCTTTTAGCAATTTCTTTTTTTCCACGACATTTGTTACAAATTTAATAAATTCGTGCATTTTAGAATACACTTTCTCTGGTTTAGTAGAGTCGTCAAAAGTTAGTGCGGTAAATAATGGAATTGGTTCTATAATTTTGTAACAAATGATTTTTAGGGTTAGTATATCAATAACCATTTCCTCTTCTATCAGGTTTCGTGCTGTAATTTCTTCGTCAATGTCTTGAAGTAATCGGGGTAAAGCTTCGGGGTTTTTAAAAGAAATTGCGTAATCCTTATTCATATATGTAGACTTATCAATTATAATAGTGATATTTTTGAGCATCTTTTTTACGCCTAATTTTTTTATTTAATTTTATCAATAAATCAAAAAAAACCTTTATAAAAATGTTGAAATTAAATAATTAAACAAAATAAGCTCTTATAAATTCTCGGTATTATTTAGAGGATGCATGATATTATATGATTTTTTAAGCTGTGAGATATCATTCTTTGCGTAGATGCGAGTTGTATTAGGGTTTGAATGCCCCAGTATGTCTTGCAATTCGCTTATATCCATTCCGCTTCGCCTTAGATGAGTAGCTCCTGTGTGTCGAAACACGTGAGGCGTAATTATTTTAGACTCAGGAAATCCGCATTTTTCTTTTATATTTTTTATATCGTTTTGAACAACTCTGGGATTTAACTTTTGATTTCTCGTATTTACCAACAAATAATCTTCAGAATCGTAAAAAATTCTATTTTGTAAGTATTCTTTAATAAAATCTAAAGTTTTTTGATCTACAGGGACAAGTCTCTCTTTATTGCCCTTGCCTCGCAATTTGACATATCCCCTTTCAAAATCAAGATCTCTCACTTTAATATTGCATAGCTCGCTTACTCGAGCCATAGTAGCGTATAACAATCTTACAATTAGATAATACCGCTGACTTTTCTTCGAGTTGAATTTAGTTCTATCTTTTAAATATGTGAAGATTATCTCTATATCTGAAATGTTAAGGAATTTAGGAAGATGTTCTTCGAGTTTAATTTTAGGAGTCTTAATTGTACTCATGGGATTTTTAATTGAAATGAATTCATTTACAGTCAAGAATTTAAAAAACGATTTTAAGGAGGCGATTTTCCTTGCTATAGCTCTTTTGGTATAGTTTTTATCTTTGAGTTTTTTCAAAAAAAACCTAACTTTTTGCCTTATAAGAGGCGATTCAACATCTAGATCGCCCACAATTGAGATAAATTTTTGAAGATCGTATCTATAAGCCTTTACGGTTGAAGGTGCGCATCCCTCTTCAATTTCCTTTGCGATTAAATAATCGTCGATGAAGTCAGAAATTTTCATAATCAATGAAAAGAGGGACGAAGAAATAGAAAAGACGGTGTAATATCTGGATATTACGAAAATCTAAATATTTGAATGTAATTACTTAATCCTTTTTCAGTTGTCGAATATATTTATTAGTATTAATTCCCGCCCGAGAACCTTCCGCAGCAGCAAATACTACTTGATATAACCCACCTGTAACATCCCCTGCTGCGTAAATTCCTTTTAAACTCGTTTTTTGGGTCTCATCCACTATAATATTTCCTTTATCATCCAATTCGACTCCCGCTTTGTTAAAAATCGAATTTGAGGGAACATGGGACAAAATAAACAAACAATCTAATTCAAAAGTCTTTATTTCATTAGGTTTATTTGGATCAGTTGATTTACAAACAATTTTTTCAACTTTACCTTGGCTATCTCCAATTATTTCAATAATTTGAAGTTTTTCGATTACCTCAATGTCTCTTTCTATAATTTCGTTAACCTTTTCGGGTAATTCGTTTATTCCAACTTCAGTGATTACCTTAACTATACAACCCATTTGGTGTAGTATTAACGCATCCTCTATAACTTCTTGGTCTGTTCCATAAAGATAAACAACCCTTTCTTTATAT